>MVZB01000086.1 GCA_002068205.1 candidate division BRC1 bacterium ADurb.BinA292 | reverse complement strand
AGAGCACGCGCTCGCCCGGCCCCTCGTCGGTTCCCGCCAGCACGCTGCCCATCATCACGCTGGAGGCCCCCGCCGCCAGCGCCTTGGCCACATCGCCGCTGTAGCGGATTCCCCCGTCGGCGATGATCGGCACGCCGGTGCCGCGCGCCGCCCGGGCGCATTCATAGACCGCCGTCAATTGCGGCACGCCGACCCCCGCCACGACGCGCGTCGTGCAGATCGAACCGGGACCAACGCCGACCTTCACGCCGTCGGCTCCCGCGTCGATCAGCGCCCGCGCCCCCTCGGCCGTCGCCACATTGCCCCCGATCACGTCCACCCGCGGGTAATGCTGCTTGATCCAGCGGATCATTTCGATCACGCCCGCCGAATAGCCGTGCGCCGTATCCACGACCAGCACATCGACCGGCGATTCCATCAGGATCTCGACCCGTTCATACGTATTGGGGCCGACCGCCGCGCCGCAACGCAGCTTGTGCTGCTCGTCGCGATTGTAGAGCGGATGGCTCCCCGTCAGGATCTCCTTGACGTCCTTGAAGCAGTACATCCCGAGGAACGTCCCGTCGGGCTTGACGATCGGCAGGATCGAAATGCGATGGCGGCACAGCGTGGCGTAGGCCTCCTCGATCGTCGTCCCCTCCGGCCCGGTCACCGGCTGGCTGATCATCAGTTCGCGGATCGGCGTCTTCGGATCGTTGCAGTATTTCAGCTCGCGGCCGGTAATGATCCCCAGCAGGCGGCGGTTGTCGTCCAGGATCGGGAAGGAATGAAACGACCAGTTCTTCTCGGCCTTGATCCGCATCACGTCCGCGACCGTCTGGTCGGGTTCCATCGTGCGCGCCTTGGTTAGAAAACCATTAAGATAATATTTGACTCGCTTGATATTCGAACGCTGCGTCGTCGGCTTCAGGTTCTTGTGGATGATCCCGATCCCCCCCTGCAGCGCCATCGCGATCGCCATCTCCGCCTCGGTCACGGTGTCCATCGCCGCGCTGACGAACGGAACGTTCAGTTCGATGTTGCGCGTCAGGCGGGTCCGCAGGTCGGTGTCGGCCGGCAGAAAATCGGCGTATTGCGTCAGCAGCGTCACGTCGTCGTACGTCAGCGCCGTATGCCGGAAATGCTCCATGAATTCATCCAGGTGGGCATTGGCCATCGAGAACAACCACCTCCCGCAACGCTCGCGCCGAACATCGGACCCGCCGCCCCACCCCTGGGTACAGCGGCTATTCTCCCTAGTGAAACAGGAACACGGAAGCTTGTCAACGAGCCCCCAGCCTGCACGTGAAAAGCGCCCGTTCAGCTCGCGCCGATTCGTGCGACTGGAACAGCATGCTGCAGGTTGGCTCGGCCGCGGGCGACATCTGACCGGCACAATTGCGGACGGCGGCAAGGCGCTGCGCAACCTAATCCACAGTTCGCCGCGATCACATCGCTGGTTGCGGGGTTTCGAGCTTGAGCGTCTGCAGGAACCCGCGCAGCAGGTCCTTGCCGACCGCTGTGAGGATCGATTCGGGATGGAACTGGACCCCCTGGACGGGATGCCGACGGTGGCGCAGCCCCATGATCAGCCGGTGGGGCTCCTCGGTCCAGGCGGTGACTTCCAGGCAGTCGGGCAGCGTCGCTTCCTCCACGATCAGCGAATGATAGCGCGTCGCCTCGAACGGGTTGGGCAGGCCGGCCATGACGCCCGCGCCGTTGTGGAAGATTTGCGAGGTCTTGCCGTGCATGATTTCCGGCGCGCGCACGACGCGGCCGCCGTAGGCCTGCCCGATCGCCTGATGCCCCAGGCAAACCCCGAGGATCGGGATCCGGGCGCCGAGACGCTGGACGACTGCCAACGAAATGCCCGCCTCGTTGGGCGTGCACGGCCCCGGCGAGATGATGATCCCGGCCGGCGCCATCGCCTCGATACGCGCCACCGTCAACTGGTCGTTGCGGTGGACGGCCGGCTCGTGGCCCAGTTCGCCCAGGTACTGCGCCAGGTTGTAGGTGAATGAATCGTAGTTATCAATCAGGAGGAGCATCGGCTGCGTTGCGGGTGGAGATCAGGCCGCTCCCCGCGCGCCGGGTGACGCCGCGCGGCGAGCCATCCCTGATCGTATCACATCACTGCATCGCGCGGACAAGGGTTTGTGCCCGCTGCCGGATCTCCAGCGAGTCGGAGTTGAGCCGTTGGTACAGTTGGCCGCGGAAGCGGGGATTGTCGATCTTTTTGGCCAGCCGGCCCAGGGCGATGAATTCCCGTCCCAGCCGGGTGTCGACCAGCCGGCAGATCGCGTCGCCCAGCCGCTTCTTTTGCGCCTCGCTCAGCGGATGGCGGCAAAGGATGCGGATGACGTCGGACTTGATGTTGCTCGAGCGATAGAACGAGGGATCTTCTTCGAGGAAACAGATTGCAATCTCAATCTCCTCGGGGTCGCCCTCGCGCAGGCGCCGTTTGCCCTCGTTCAGGCCGCCGGGCCAGGCAAGCTCATCGAACTTCGAGAAGAACCGATGCGAATCATAGTCATTGTAGTGCATCTTCTCGTGGATTTCATTGAGTTGCTCCGCGTTCTGACGGATCTGCGAGTGGATATCATGCGTGTTGGCAAACATGACGCACCCATCGGCCCATGGGATCGGGTGGCGGCGGCAAACCGCCTGGGCGGGGCCCAACGGCATCCGGCAAGGAACCGCCCGTGCAAGGCGTGCCTTCCTCGTCGCGACGACCGTCGACTCAGCCTTCCTGAAGTTGCTTATCGGCAACGGCCGGGAGGAGGTCAACCACCTGCAGATCAATTACCGTTTCGCCGAGCAGGCGGCGCGCGGCGCGGGCGAACCCGTCGGCGGCGTCGGTCACCAGCAGGCGATGTCCGGGGGCCGGCTCGGGCGGCGCCGCGTCGAGCCAGGGGGCCAGCGCCGCCGCCACGGCATCCGCCGAATCGATCAGCGTGATCCCCGGGCCGAGCAGTTCGCTCAGCAGCGGCTTGAAGACCGGGTAATGCGTGCAGCCCAGGACCAGCACATCGGGAGTTTCGGGATCGGACGCGGGGGCGGGAAGCCACCCCTCCAGATACCGTTCGAGCGTCGCCCGCGCCACCGCCGTTGTTTCCCAGCCTTCCTCGGCCAGCGGCACCAGCAGCGGGCAGGCGCGCGAGCTGACCCGCGCCGCGGGCGCGAGCCGGCGGATCGCCGCCTCATAGGCCCCGCTGGCGATCGTCGCCGCCGTGCCGATGACGCCGATCCGGCCGCTGCGGGTGGCGCCGACCGCCGCCGCCGCGCCCGGCTCGATCACCCCGACCACCGGCACCGGCAGGTCCCGCAGCGCCTCCAGCGCGAACGCCGATGCCGTGTTGCAGGCGATGACCAGCAGATCGACCGCCTCGGCCAGCAGCAGACGCGTGTTCTGCCGGGCATAGTGGATTACAGTCTGGCGCGATTTGATGCCGTACGGGACGCGGGCGGTGTCGCCCAGATACACGGTGGCATGGCCCGGCCAGCGCCGCCGGATGGCGCGCAGGACCGTCAGCCCCCCGATGCCGCTGTCGAAGACGCCCAGCCTCATGGGACCTCGGCGCCGTCGATCGCCTGGCCGGTGATTTTTTCGAAGATCTCGCGGTAGCGGGCCGCCGTGTTGGCCACCACCTGCGCCGGCAGCGGCGGCGGCGGCGGCTGTTTGTTCCAGTCCAGCGTCTCCAGGTAATCGCGGACGTACTGCTTGTCGAACGAGATCGGCTCGCCGCCCGCTTCGAACGAGCCCTTGACCCAGAACCGCGACGAATCGGGCGTCAGCAGCTCATCGATCAGAATGATCTCATCGTCGACCCAACCGAACTCGAACTTCGTATCGGCCAGGACGATGCCGCGCTCGGCCAGATACTCGTGCGCATAACGGTAGAGCCGCAGACTGTAGCCGCGGAGCTTCTCCGCGGTCTCGGCGCCGACGGTCTCGGCGCAGTGCTCGAAGGTGATGTTCTCGTCATGCAGGCCGTGCTCAGCCTTGGTCGCCGGCGTGAACAGCGGCTCGGGCAGGCGGGAACGGCGCTTCAACCCCGGCGGCAGCTTGATTCCGCAGACCGCCTGGCCCTGCTGATACTCTTTCCAGGCCGAGCCCTCCAGATAGCCGCGGACGACGCATTCGACCGGAATCGTCCGGGCGCGGCGGCAGAGCGTCGTGCGCCCGGCCAGCTCCGGCCGGCCGCGGACCGGCTCGGGCATCTCCGCCAGGTTGGTCGTGAGCAGGTGATTGCTGACGATCTTGCGCGTCTTCTCGAACCAGAAGGCCGCCAGTTGCGTCAGCACGCGGCCCTTGCCCGGAATTGGTTCGTTGAACACCACATCGAACGCGCTCAGACGGTCGGTGGCGACGAGCAGCAGTTCGTCGTTCAGCGCAAAGATTTCGCGGACCTTGCCGGAGGAGACATGGTTCAACCCCGGCAACTCAATGGAAGTCAGCGTGGGTGTCATGGTTTGCCTGCCGGTGTAGCAACGGACGATGCGGGACCGGCACGGCCTGCCCGGACATGGGGACCCGGAGGCCGGTCCTCGAGCCAATGTGGCACAATCCAGGTCGGCCGTAAACGCCAAAGCCGGTGGCGGGGCCTGATCGTCAAGTGTTTACATTTTACACAATCTTTCGTTTTTGCTTGCAAACGCCAGCCAAATGCCCCCCAACTAGAAAGATTGTTGTGGAGCGTGGTTTGCGTTTTCGCTGTCCCCCAACCGAATCAATGATAGTTGTTCCCCCATGGTGAAGTCGCTGTTTCTGTCCGGCCGTGCACGCCGACCGCTCTGGCTTGGATCCCTGCTCGGCCGCGACTGGTGGTTTGTCCCCATTCTCGTCGCCGCCGTCGTCGTCCGCTGGGGCGGGCTGGACAAGTCGGTCTGGGAGGACGAGGTCATCTCCTTCACCGAGTATGAAACCAAGGGCTGGGTCGATCCCCACCTCACGTCGCTGGGGATTTTCTGGGTCTGTAATTCCCTGATCGAAACAGGCTCGATGCGGCTGGTCCGGCTGCCGGTCCTGCTGATCGGGCTCTTCGCCATCTGGCTGGGATATGCGCTGGGGCGCGTCTGGCGCCGCTGGCTGCTGGGGCTGCTGCTCGCGACGGCGCTGGCCGTCTGGCCGTTCAAGGCTCAGTGGGATACGCAGGTGCGCTATTACGCCATCATGCTGACGCTGATGCTGGCGGCGCTGGTGGCGCTGGAGTGGTATCGCGCGCGCCCGACGACGGCCCGCTGGGCGCTGGCGCTGTCGGTTTCCGTCCTGGGGGCGTTGACGCATATCCTGGCCCTGCCGGTCATCGCGCTGCCGTGGGTTTATCTGGCCTGGGTCCTGTTCACCCGGGGGGTGCGCGGGATCTGGCGGATGGTGCTGGGCCGGACCGAGCCAGGCTGGTGGCGCCTGCCGCTGGTGCTGCTGGTGCATCTGGCCCTGCTGGCGCTGGCGACGGGGGCAACGTTTCAGGTCAGCCGCGGCGAATCGGTGGGCGGACGGGTCGCGGCGCTGCTCGAACGACTGGAGCAGCGCCCCGACGAACTGGATTCGGGCGAGGGGCAGGCCGCCGACCGGCCGGCCCGCCCCACGGCGCGCCGCACCGGCCAGGCCCAGGTGCCGACCGCGGGCCAGGCGTGGCAGGCGGCGACCGAGATGGTCCGGCGGGCGTATCAGCGTGATGCGCTCAGCCCCAACGAGCTCTTTACCCGTCACCCGGGGACGCTTCGGGTGACGCCCGCCGTGACGATGAGTCGGGCGTGGCCGGGCGATTTCGCGCCGCACCGGCCATGGACCCCCTGGCTGATGTACGGCCTGGCCGCCGGCTGTGTCGCGCTCCTGTTCCTCTCACCCCCGATGCTGGCCGGTTTGCTCATCGTCTTTTTCGGAACCAACATCCTGCTCGATGCCAATGTCCATCTGCACGGCCTCAACCCGCGCTATTACGTCCTGCCGGCCCTAGCCGGGCTGCTTGTCCTGATCCAGGCGCCGGTGGAGCTGTTCCACTGGCTGCGCTGGCCGCTCCACCGCCGTCGGCCGCGCTGGAATGCCGCCGTGGTGCTGCTGACGGGGCTGATCTGCGTTCCCGTGCTCTTCTGGATCAGTTGGCGGCACACGAGAGCCGCCGCCGGATACATCATTCAGGATTGGAAACAGCTTTACTCCGTCTCGCGCCAGCAGTATCCCGAGGGCATCCTGTTCGCCGGGATCGTTTCCAAAGGGATCGAGTTCTACAACCGGCTGGACCGCGGCGGCTACGACGAACAGACGCCGGCGGATTACTGGCGGTCGCCGTGGCGCAATGAGGTCGTCGACGCCTTCAAGCATCCCGAGACGGTCGACATGCGGCTGGCCGACCTGATGGCCGAGCAATCGGCGGTCGTCTATTTCAACCCCACGTACTGGCGCTATGACTATGAGCCGATCCGCACGTTGGGGAAACTCTTTGAGCCGCGGCCGCGCGATGTGTTCCGCGTCAAATCGCAGCACTTCGACTTGCAGCTCAAGGTGATCGTCCCCAAGGGGCGGTTGATCCTGCCGCTGGCGCCGCGTTTTCAATTGAATCGCGAACTGCCGGCCGACGCCCCCCGCGAATACGTGATGCAGCTCTTCTTTGAAGTCCCCGGCAGCTATGAAGTCCAGCTCGGCGAGTCCCCCGCCTGCCGTCCGCTGCAGGCAAGCTTCGGGAACGAGCCGCTGGCGCTGCGCCTGGCCCCCGCGCGCCCCTGGCCGCCGGGCCGTGGCGTCCCGCTGCCGACCGAGGAGGAGGTGGCCGCCGAAGCAGCGGCCGATCCGCAGCTCAACCCGCTTGCAGACGGCGCGGGTTCGGCTCCGGCCACCGCGACGGCTCGGCCGCCGTACCCCGCGGCAGAGGACCCGGACACCACCCCCACCTACGTCCTTCCGCGTGACTGGCGCGCCGCACCGGGCCGGCGACCGCCGATTTACACCCATGCACGGCGCGCCTATCGCGCCGAAGTGCGCACGCCCTCCACCGCCATGCAGCGCGTCCTGTTTTCCGTCACGCTCGACCGCGACCCGGGCGAGTTCACCCCTGTCGTTACCTTCCGCCGCACGGACGAGGAATTCGTCCCCGTGACCGAGGGCTTCGATATCGGGTCGCTCGTCACCTGGGAGGAGGATGGCGACCTGCTCGTCAGCGCACCGCTGCGGATGCATCCCAATCCGGATCCCGAGAAGGAGCGCTATGCCTTCGGCGCGCGGATCTACCTGGTGGACGACACGCCGGGCCAGCGCAAGGAAATCCATGCCTGGCACACCCCGCTCAACGACTGGGTGCGCGACTACCAGGAGGGCGACCTGGCCTGGCTGGAGCCGGCCCGGATCACGCCGGCCATGGGACGCCAGCATGCCGGCAATCATCTGGTGCTCACGCTGCACCCGATTGTCGAGGTCGCCTCGGCCCCGGGCGGCGTCCAGGCCTTGCCGCTGATCAACGAGCCGCGGGTCTATCGACCGCTGAACCAGTTCTACCTGATCGGCCTGCGCTATACCGAGCAGGACGGCCACGGCCAGTTTGTCTTTGATTAGGCCGGACGGACGCCCACGGACATTGAAGGGAGATGGATGGTGATGATCACCGGCGGCGCATTTCCGGCCGGCGCAGGATGTCGAGCACCCCTTCAGCGAAGGGAAAGGGCGAGACGTAGTCGGCCACGCGTTTGATCTCGTCCTGCGAATTGGCGGGACAGGCGAAAAACGCGACCACCTCGCGCAGGGGAAGGTCGCCGACGGTATCGCCGATCCCCGCCAGGTCGTCGTGGCCGACGCCGAGCTCCCCCATCAGCGCGCGCAGGGCATTGCCCTTGTTCACCCCGCGCAGCGAGATGTTCAGGTAAAAATGCGAGGCGTTGATCAGCAGGTCGGGTCCCCCGCGCTCCGCGACGAACGCCTCGATCCGGCGCTGCATCTCGGCGAACTGCTCCGTCCGGCGCGAGAAGAGCGAGAGCTGCGCTTCTTTGCCGAACTGCAGCACGGCCTCGGGGAAGCGCGCCAGCAGGTCGGTCTCGATATAGGCCCGGACCGCGCGCAGGCCGAGCAGTTTGTCCTCCGTCACGCCGGGGCCATAGCGGCTGGTATTGTCGGGCAGCGTGTAGAACACGGCGCCGTTCTCGACGATGGCCGGCGCGCGCACGTCGAACAGCTTCATCAGGACCTCGACGTACGGCTGCGGGCGGCCGGTGCATAGCGTTAGCGGCGCGATATCGCTCTCGCCGGCATTGGCGCGCCGGACCGTTTCAACCAGGCGCAGGAACGGGGGCAAGTCCCAGGCAACGGAATCCTCGGGGCTGAGGCAGCCATCGACATCGGCGATGATCCAGCGAACCGGCATGGCGGGTTGCACTCTCCTTCCGGGCGGTGGCGGTCCCCTTTATAGCGGCTTGGCATTGCCCGCGCAAGCGCCCCCCGGAAGGCGTCACCCAGGATGTTTGAAATCCGTCGGATCGGTCGGATCGGACCGATCTGACGGATTTCGGGAGTTGATCACGAGGACGAGAGACGAGGACGGATTCTTGAGTGAGGGACGAAGGCGCCGGGCTGGGGCCGCTTGACCCCGGGCGGAGACCTCCTCTAGATTGGGGATGCGCGCCGGGGGCCCGCGAGGGGAGAGATGACGTGAGCATCTTACGCTCGATCAGCGGCTGTCACGAAGGGCGTCAGTTCATGCTCCATGAGCAGACGCGGATCGGCCGCGCGCCGGACAACGAGGTCAGCCTGAACGATCACCTCGTGTCGCGCTACCACGTGCTGATCTCGCGCAAGGGAATCCATTTCGATCTGCGCGACCTGGGCAGCAAGAACGGCGTGCGGGTCAACAATCAACCGACTATGGAACGCCGGTTGTGCGTCGGCGATCAGATCCGCGTCGGCCGAACGGTGTTTGTCTTCGAGGTGCCGCGCGAACAGAAGGCGGCGCGCTATTCCGATTCACTGATCCATCTGGACGCCTACACCGACCGCCAGATGCAGATCTTCGAGCGGGCCGACCTGGCGTGCGAGGCCGACGCCGACTGGCCGACGGGGGATCTGGTGGCCCGGCTCGCGCGATTGCTCCAGAGCGAGAACGAGGATTTGCCCGCGATGCTCGAGCAACTGCTTGCGGGGATGATTGCGCAATTCCGCGCCGATTCCGGCGCCCTGCTGCTGCGCACCAGTTCGGGCGACGCCACTCCGCTGATCACGGCCGGGGGCATCGCGTCGCTGCGCATCAGCCGCGAGGCGGCCCGACTGGTCCTGAAGGAAGGCAAGGCGCTGATCATGGCGCTGTTGCGCGAGCAGGACGGCGAGATTCGCGGCCGTTCGCGCCGGGCGCTGATGCTGCCGCTGATGCGGCGCGAGCAGGTGATCGGCGCGTTGCAGCTTCAGCGCGCCGAAGGGGCGGAATTCACGCGCGACGACCTCGCGCGCGCGATGGCGCTGGCCGGCCTCGCCACCGGCGCCGTCCGGTTCGTGATCCAGATGGATCAGTTCATCCTTTCGGGCAACGAGACGCCCAGCGATCCGTTCATCGGGCACTCCCAGGCGGCCGAGCGCGTGCGTGAACGCATTCGCCTGATGGCCGCCAACGACAGCACGACGCTGCTGACCGGCGAGACCGGGACGGGCAAGGAACTGGTCGCCAAGTCGATCCACCAGGCGAGCGCGCGCGCCTCCTTGCGGTTCGTAGCGATCGACTGCTCGGCGATTCCGGCCAATCTGCTCGAAAGCGAGTTGTTCGGGCACGAGGCGGGGGCGTTCACCGGCGCGGACCGGCTCAAGCGCGGCAAGGTCGAGATGGCCGACGGCGGCACGCTGTTTCTTGACGAAATCGGTGAATTGCAGATCGAACTGCAGCCGAAGCTGCTCCGCTTCCTGGAGGAGCGCCTGTTCTACCGCGTCGGCGGCACCAAGCCGATCTCGGCCGATGTGCGGATCATCGCCGCCACCAATCGCGATCTGGAGAAGGAGGTCGAGGCGGGGCGCTTCCGCCAGGATCTGCTCTACCGGCTCAACGTGATGCCGCTGCAGCTGCCCCCGCTGCGCACGCGGCTGGAGGATGTCCGCCTGCTGGTCGAGCACTTCGCCCCGCGGCTGGCGGCGCGGCTGGGCAAGCCGTTTCTGGGCCTCGTGGACGAAGCCTGGGTCGTGCTGGAACGCTACAGTTGGCCGGGCAATGTGCGGGAGCTGCGCCACGGGCTGGAGCGGGCGCTGATCCTGTCGGACGACGGCATCCTGCGCCCGGAGCATTTCCAGTTGCAGATCCCCGAGGAGCCGCCCGAACCGACCACCGACGGGCTGCGCACCGGGGCGCGCGATTCGACCGTCGTCGATGGCCACGACATCCGCCCCCAGACGCTGGCCGAAGCCGAGGCCGAGGCGATCCGCCGGGCGCTGCGCTTCGCCGGCGGCAACCGCATTCAGGCGGCCCAGCACCTGGATATCCACCGCAACACGCTGGCCAAGAAGATCACCCAATACGGCATCGATCTGGAAAAGGCGTGAGCGGGGGGCCTCCGGCCGGCTTTCCTTGATTCCGTTTGCATTGCGGCGGGGCCCCCGCTTCAATGATAGGCCTTGTCCCGCGCGGCGCGCGCAGCCGCCGGGGCGGAGGTCTCCCGGTCCATGTCTGCTTCACCGCCCGCAACTCCCTGCCGCCTGCTGGTCGTCGAGGACGATGCGGACTATGCCCAGTTGCTCAGCCGCAATCTGGAGCGCAGCGGCTTCAAGGCGACGACGGTCAAATCGGCCGAAGCGGCCTTCGAACTGCTCGCCGACCGGACGTTCGACCTGATCCTGACCGACATCCGGCTGCCGCGCGCCAGCGGCATCGACCTGATTGAGCGGGTCACTGCGCAGATCGCCGCCGGGGAGATGGAGCCCCAGCCGATCGTCGTGCTCACGTCAATCAACTCGGTCGACATGGCCGTCGAGGCCATGCGCAAGGGGGCCGCCGACTACCTGACGAAGGAGGCGACGCGCGACGAGATCGCGCTGCGGCTGCGCAAGATCCTGGAGGCGAACGAGCTGGCGCACGAGAACCGCCAGCTGCGCCGGACACTGACCCGCTACGAGGAATTCGAGAACATCATCGGCGTCTCCGACGCGATCAAGCGCGTCAAGGATCAGGTCGCCGAGATCGCGGCGAGCGACGTCACCGTGCTGATTCAGGGCGAGACCGGGGTTGGCAAGGAACTGGTGGCGCGCGCGCTGCATCGCGCCTCGTCGCGCGCGCGGGGGCCGTTCATCGAGGTCAACTGCGCCGCCCTGCCCGATGAAAACCTCCTGCTGTCGGAGCTGTTCGGCCACGAGCGCGGCGCGTTCACCGGTGCGATCAACCGCAAGCGCGGCCACTTTGAGCTCGCCGACGGCGGAACGCTGTTTCTGGACGAAGTCGGCGAGCTGGGGCCGATCGCCCAGGCGCGGCTGCTGCGCGCGACCGAATCGTTCGAGTTCACGCGGCTGGGGGGCGAGCGGCCGATCCACGTCAACTGCCGGCTGGTCTTCGCCACCAACAAGGATCTGGCCGCGGAGGTCAAGGAAGGCCGCTTCCGCGAGGATCTCTACTATCGGATCAACGTCTACCCGATCTTCGTTCCGCCGCTGCGCGCGCGCCCGGAGGATATCGCGCCGCTGGCGCGGTTCTTCGCGGCGCGCTTCGCCGAGAAGCATCACCTGGCCGCCCCCAGCTTCAGCCCCGGCGCGCTGCGCGCCCTGCGCGACAACCCCTGGCCGGGCAACATCCGCGAACTGCGCAACGTGATCGAACGGCTCTCGATCCGCTTCCACGGCCGCGAGATCGGCCCGGAGGCGCTGCATGACCTGAACCTCGGCGCGCCGGCTGAGTCCGGCGCCATCGTGCTGCCCGAGGGAGGGATTGACCTGGAACAGGTGGAGGAGTCGCTCGTGCGCCAGGCGCTGCAGCGGGCGGAGTGGAACCAGCGCCGGGCCGCCGGCCTGCTCGGCATCAGCGTGGACCGGATGAACGCCCGTGTGAAGAAATTCGGCATCACGCATCCGAGCTGGCGCGTTCACAAGGGCGGCCGCGGCGCGCCGGAGGATGCCGATTAGCACCATGAACCCGCTGCGCTTCATCCGCGAACACATCTGGAGCATGCTGCCCGAGGTGATCACCGACAAGCAGCGGCTCTGGGCCGCCGTGCTCTGGGGCGACCTGCTGCTGGGGTTCGGTCTGTGGCGGGGATGGGACGCCCTCGCCGCCGGCCGGCCGCCCGGATC
>MVZB01000085.1 GCA_002068205.1 candidate division BRC1 bacterium ADurb.BinA292 | reverse complement strand
GGCATCACCGCCGCGAATCTGGCCGATGTGCTGGCGGCGGGCTTTCGATCCTATGCGCTGATCGCGGCGGTCTGCCAGGCGCGCGAACCGGAACGCGTGCTGCGCGAGCTGCGCCGGCGCGAACGCCAGGCCGGAATCACGGCGTGACCCGCGATCCGTCGGCCCGCCCGGCGCGGCGCTTGATATCGCCGCGCGACCCGTCTAGACTGCGCTTCGTCCGGCTGTCCGATACCGTCATGGACTTCCCGCGAAACCCGCATCAGGTTCTCCCGGGGCATGTGCCGTTGGAGGGGATGATATGAAACTGTCCTGTTGTCATTACGGGCCGATGGACCATCAAGCGGGGGCGCGCTCCCGGCTCGCGCGCGCCATCGTGGTCCTGGCGCTCTGCCCGCTGCTGCTGCTGTATGGCACCGCCTGTTCGCTCTTCGCCGGGTCGCGTCAGAACATTTCGGTCAATTCCGATCCGGCCGGCGCCAAAGTCGTCATCGCCGGCATGCCGGTCGGCAACACGCCGTTGCAGTACCAGATCCGGAAGAACGAAGAGGCGATGATCACCGTGAGCAAGGAGGGTTACGACAGCGCCACCGGCGTGACCTCGACCAGCCTGAGCACGCTCGGCATCCTCGATATCATCGGCGGTTGCATCTTCCTGCTGCCGTTCTTCGGCCTGCTCGCGCCGGGAGCATATGAGCAGGAGCCAAACAACTTCTATTTCTCGCTGAATCAGAACGACTGAGCCGGTCTCTGCGGGGGCGCGCGGCAGAATCGCGACTAAATGAGCTCGCGATACACCTCGACCAGCCGCCGGGCGGTGGCCGGCAGCGTCAGGCCCCGGGCGATCAGCCGTTCACGCCCGCCGCACGCGGAACCGGCCGGCAGGGCCAGCGCCCGATCGATCCCCGACGCAATGGCCTCCGGCTCGGCGGGGGTCACGACCACCCCCGGCAGATCGCCGTAGCACGCCCGAATGTCGCCCACGTCGGTGGCGACCACCGGGCGTTCGCAGGCCAGTGCTTCCTTGACGATCGTCGGCGACGCCTCGTAATCGGTCAGGATCAGCAGCACATCGCTGGCCCGGATCGCATCGGGCATCGCCGCGTAAGGGATCGCGCCGCCGACAACCAGTTGCGCGCCGGGATGCGTCCGCCGCACGATCGCGAAGGCGGCGCGGGCCAGATCGTCGCGCTTGGCCGGCTTGCCCGGCGCGTAGGGAAAAAAAAGCAACGGCCCCTCGCCGTCCCAGCCCAGGCGGCAGCGGGCGCCTTGCGCGTCGCCGGGCCCGAAGCGCTCCAGATCGATCCCCGCCGGCAGAACCTGGTGGGGGATCCGTTTGGCTTCGACCTCGGCGTCGGCGGCGCCGGCCGCCGCCAGCGCGGCGCGGATCATGTTCTTCTCGACCGGCAGCACGAAATCCGCCCGGCGCAGCGCCAGGGCCTTCAGCCACGCCGAATAGCGCAGATGGCCGCGCCGGCGGCCGCGCGGATCGAAAACCTCCCCCTCATGAAAACTCTCGATGATCGGGATCCGCCGTGGACCCCGGCCGCGCCCGGCCAGCCGCCGCGCCGCCAGCGCCGTCAGCGTCGTAAATGTGTGATGGCTGTGGATCAGGTCCCACCGCTCGCGGCGCAGCCGGCGCGTCAGCGACGCCAGCCCGCGTGCATAATTCCATTTCGATTCGCGGCCGAGATGGATTTCCAGGCCGACCTCGACCCCCAGCTCGCGCAGCGCGTCGACCTGCTCCTTCACAAACACGCCGTAATACGGCGCCGTCGGCGTGGGATACATGTTCGTGACGACCAGCACGCGCAACGGCGGCGGCCCGGGGTTCATCCCGCCGTCGCCGACGCGGTCAGGCCTTCGCTCTCCGCGGCCGCGACGCGCCCCAGCCGGCCCCAGTTCAGTACCGTGTCGCCCACCAGCCACAGCGTCATCAGCAGCATCAGCAGGTTGATCCAGCCGATGACCGGCACCGCCCCCTCGGCGCCGGGGCTCAGGTTCTCCACGATCATCAGCACCATGCTCGCCCCCGTGCTGGCCAGCATGAACAGCATCGGCCAGAGAATGAACCAGTAGGAGCGTCCCTGCGCCCGCCGCCAGACGAGCACCACCAGCAGTGCCAGTGCCGCCAGCAACTGGTTGGTTGTGCCGAACGCCGGCCAGATCACGCGCCAGGCGGGGATCATCGCGCCCGGACTGGCCGGGTTCGGGTATTCCTTGAACGCGAAGTACACCAGCGGCAGCACGCTGGCCAGCGTCGTCGCGTAGCGCCAGCGGGGATTGCCGATGCCGAAAAACTCCTCGACGACATACCGCGCCAGGCGCGTGCAGGTATCCAGCGTCGTCAGCAGAAACGTCGACACGGCCAGCAGCCCGAACACGGTGCCCAGATCGGCCGGCAGGCCCAACACCGACAGGAACTGGCCGATGCCGTCGGCGAACGTCAGCATCGGATTGCCCGCCGGCCGGTCGGCGAGCACCATCACCGTCGCCAGCGCGACCAGCGCCAGCGCCCCTTCGGTCAGCATCGTGCCGTAGGCGATCGGGCGAACGGCCGACTCCTGGGGAAGCTGCTTGGCGGTCGTGCCCGAGGCGACGATCGAATGGAACCCGCTGACGGCGCCGCACGCCACCGTGATGAACAGGGCCGGGAAGATGAAGCCCAGCTCGGCGTTCTGCAAGCCGGCGAAAAACTCATACTGAATCGGCACGCGCCCCAGCGCGCCGCTGATCAGCAACCCCAACCCGCCCAGGCCCAGGCAGGCAAACAGCAGATAGGAGCTCAGGTAGTCGCGCGGCTGCAGCAGCAGCCACACCGGCGTGACCGACGCGATGAAGCAATACGCCAGCAGGATCGCCGACCAGATGTACTTCGGGTGTTCGTAAAAATACGAGCCGGCGGGCGCCAGCAGCCGGATGTGCTGCGGATCGGTCGGCAGCCAGTGCGCGACCAGCAGCGCCGCGAAGACGAGTGGAACGAAGATCAGCGAACCGAGGCCGAGCTTCAGCCCGCGCCGCGTCAGCAGGCCGAATACGATTGCCAGCACGATATAGAGCATCGATGCGGTCGCGACGGTTCCCCCCTGGTCGGGGTCCGACGCCGGCGCGGCCATGTAGCTGGCCGCGGTTAGGTCGATGAACACGACGAGCACGTAAACCAGTGCCAGCCAGATGAACATCAGAAAGAACCGGTAAGTGAGCGGGCTGAGGTAGAGCCGGCAGATCTCGGCGATCGACCGGGCGCGGTGGCGGATGCTCATCACCAGCGAGCCGAAATCGTGGACACCGCCGATCAGGATCGAGCCGACCAGAATCCACGCCATCACCGGCCCCCAGCCAAACCAGGTGGCGGCGATGATCGGCCCGACGACCGGCCCCGCCCCGGCGATCGAACTGAAATGGTGGCCGAACAGCACCGGCCGCGACGCCGGAACGTAATCGACCCCGTCGGTCATCGTCGTCGACGGCGTAGGGCGTGAGTCGTCGATCTGAAACTGGCGGTTCAGAAACGCCCCGTAATAACGATAGGCCAGCGCCAACACGATGCAACTGGCGACGAAGAGTGCCGCGATCATCCCGGGTCATCCTCAATCGGCAAGATGGACAGGTTGCCCCGAATCCCCTGCGTCCCATGTTCGTGAATACGGGGCGGAGAGTCAATTCGGTTGGCGCACACCGCGCCCCCCTCGTTCCCCTCAACATCGTCCCTCGTCCTCGGCTCTGGAAGACCGGCTGAAACCTGGAAGCGCCACTCTCCTGAGTGGCCTTGCCCCCAACGGCCTACCCAAAATTCGGCTCTTCCGTCCCGGTGGCGTTTTCGAGCACGCCGGACTGTGAGCTCAAATTTCTATACCGAGTCCAAAGGGTTGACCGGGAGTGTCTTGCCATGACGCCCGCCCGTCCCTCTCCACCGCTCTGCTGCGCCGCTGGCTGCCCGGGCCGTGGCGGCTCGCGCCCCTGTTCCCCCCGGCGCGGGAGTGATGCCCGCGGCCACCCCCTGCCCCGCGGCCCACGCCCAAAACTTGCATTCCGATTGACGGGAATGTCCTATACTCTTTACTCTGATACCGGATTGCGAGGTCCTTTCGACCGCGGGCGGCCCGTAATCCGCAATCGCCGAATGGACCGCCGCGCGCCGCCGAGGCGCCAGGGCGGCAAGCTCATTGGACTCAACCACCTGAACAAATCATGGGTGGGGGGGAAGGGTTGGTGTCGCCCGGCCCCCTTCTGGTTCAGCGAGCCAACTCGACCGCGGGAAGGGCCCCAGGGGCTCGCCAGGACCCTCTTGACGGATTGGGACCGGGATTTTCTTGCGGCCAGCGGGAAAGGACAGACGACGCAATGGTGTTACAGGGACGTACGGGGTTGAAGCGAAATCGCCGGCATGGGGGGGGGCAGGCCGAACGGGCGAAGGCGACGCGAGGCGCGCGCCGGTCCATGGCCGGCTGGTCCGCGCCGCGGGCGCGCCTGCTGCTGGCGGCGCTGCTGCTGTCGCTGAGCGCGCTGGCGCCGGCGCAACGCGTCGAGCTGGCGGCCGGCGCCATCGATCCGGATCGACCCGAACCCCGGTTGCAGAGTGAAATCGCCAAGGCCGTCGCGACGCCGCTGGCGCCCGGCGAAAGCCGCCTGGCGCTGGTCCAGTGGGATTCGCCGATCACGCCCGACAAACTGGCCGTCCTGGCCGACCGCGGCGTCGTGGCGATCGAATATATTCCGGAAAATGCCTATCTGGTGGCTGTGCCGCAGGGAATCGATCTGAACGGTCTCGTCCGCAAACAGGCGGGCGACCGGACGCAGCCGCGCTGGAGCGCGCCGCTGCTGGCGGAGTGGAAAGCCCGCCCCGGCACGTTCGACGGCCCGAGCAGCCCCTCAACCGAATCGGAAAAGTCGGCGGCGACCCGCCGCCGCGGCTGGTATGTGCAGGTGGCCGACGTCGGCAACCTGAAGGCGACGGTGGAGCAGATCAAGCAGCGCAGCCGGAGCGCCAGCCCGTTCGCGCGGTTTCCGTATTACGAGACCTGGCTGGTCGGCGCCTCGGCCGAGGAAGCCGCCGCGCTGACCCAACTGAACAGCGTCCTCTGGATCGAGCCGGTCAATCCGATCACGACGAGCGGCGAGCGGGGGGCGCTGGTGGGGGCCAACCGGCTCAACGCCGCGGGGACGTGCGTCGTCGGCGCCGGCGGCGGCTATCAGGAGTGGCTTGACGAGCTGGGCTTCGCCGGCGACGGCTACATCGTGCAGGTGACCGATGATGGCCTCTCGCAAGGGGATTTCTCCAATCTGCCCGGCACGGCGCATCCCGACCTCCTGGGCCGGATCGCGGGGATCGACAACCCGACGGCTGATCCGCTGGGCAACAGCACGGGGGGGCATGGCCACATCAACGCCTCGATCATCATGGGCCAGCCGCTCGCCGGCGGCGGCCGGGTCGACAAGGACGGGTTTCTGCTGGGTCAGGGGGTCGTGCCCGGGGCCCAGGTGTTCGCCACCAAGATTTTCAACAACCACGGCGGCTCGATCCTCGACGAGTTGATCAACGGTCTGCCAGCGCGGTCGCCCGATAGCCTGACGAAGGTGGCCTACGACAACGGCGCGCGCATTTCAAGCAACAGTTGGGGCATCAGCATGCCGCTGTTTGGGGGTCAGTATGACCAGATCACCCAGATTTACGATCGGCTGACGCGCGACTGCAACGCGCTGGCGAGCGGCCAGCAGCCGATGATCTTTTTCTTTGCGGCGGGCAATTTCGGCCCGCTCGCCCGCTCGATCGCCTCGCCCGCCGCCGGCAAGAACATCATCAGCGTCGGCGCCTCGGAAAACTGCGATCAAGGGGAGTTCGACCGGTCGGGGATCGGCCCGTCGCTCTCCGACAATCTCCAGGACATTGCCGTGTTCTCCTCGCGCGGTCCGACGGCCGACGACCGGATCGCGCCGACGATCGTCGCGCCCGGCACCCACATCACCGGCGCGGCCTCCGATGACCCGAACTTCGACGGCCATGGCGTCAGCGGCCGGCTCCAGGTCGAATTCGGCGAGCCGCCCGAAAACGTCAAATACTATCCGGCCTTCCAGACCGATTACACCTGGAGCAGTGGGACGAGCCACTCGACGCCACTGGCGGCCGGCGCCGCCGTTCTCCTCTACGAATACTTCCTGCGGACGTTCGGCATTGAACCGAGCCCCGCCATGGTGAAGGCGGCGCTGATCGCGACGGCGAGCGATATGAGCGCCGGCGGACTCAACGACGGCAGCGGCCTGCCGGTCGGACCGTCGCCCAACCCCGACGCGGGCTGGGGACGGCTCAATATCGACCGCCTGGTCCACCCGAGCACGATGCAGTTCGCCTATGATCAGCAGACGATTCTGACCTCGCCCGGCCAGGGCTACGACACCATCATTCAGGTGACCGACGGGAACCAGCCGCTGCGGATCGTGCTGGCCTGGACCGATCCTCCCGCTTCGCTGTTGGGTCAGGGCAGCAAGCTGGTCAACGACCTCGATCTGCGCGTGGTGGACCCGCTCAACCGCAGCTTCCTCGGCAACGTCTTCGAGGGCGGCGTCTCCGTGGAAGGCGGCATCCGCGACACGATCAACAACGTCGAAGTGATCCACATCCCCCGGCCGGTGACGGGCATCTATCGCGTCGTGGTGCAGGCGGCCACGCTGAAGGGCGACGCGCTGCCGAACCAGGGCGGACCGCTGGAGCAGGATTTCGCGCTGTTTGTCACCAACGGGGCCAATCAGACCTCGCGCGGGCGCATCGGCATGCTCGACGAACTCTACGGCTGCGACGACACCGTCGAAGTTCGCCTGAGCGATTCGGATCTGATCGGCGAGGGGACGGCGGAGGCGACGATCTCCAGCCAGTTGACCCAGGACGAGGAGACGGTGGTGTTGTTCGAGGTGAACGCGCCCTCGGGCGTGCTGGACGGCGCGATCCAGACCGATGGCGCGTTGTCGCCCAAGCCGGGCGATGGCGTGCTGACGGTGCGCCACGGCGACACGATCACCGTCCGCTACAGCGAGCAGAGCGCCGAGGGCGAACCGTTCGTCAGCGAAGATACGGCGGTCGTCGACTGCGAAGGGGCACTGCTGATCAGCCAGGAAGTCTTTGACGTGACCGCCACCACGGCGCGGGTGCGCGTGACACTCAACGAACCGGCGAACGTCACGATTGGCTATGGGTTGAGCTGCGGCGAACTGAATCGGCTTTCCGTTTCGCCCACCTTCGGGACGGTCCACGAGCTGAACCTGGAGGGCCTGCCCCCCTGCTCGCCGGTGTTCTTTAACATCCGGGCCACCGACGAGGCGGGCAACAGCCGCACGTTCGACCGCAGCGGCCAATGCTATGCGTTCGTGACCGACAATCAGCAAAGCGTCACGCTGTTCAGTGACAACGTCCCGAGCGAGTTCACGCCGCATTGGACGCACGGCAGGAACTTCGGCTTCGACGACTGGGATATATTTGAGAACGATTTCGCGGTCAGCAACGGTCTGTCGTGGGGCTCGATCGCGCGCGCGACGATCAACGATTCATTCCTCACGATGCCGCCCCTGTTCATTCTGCCCGAGACGACGCTGACCTTCTGGCACACATTCCGGTTGGAGTCGCTGGGCCCGGGCGCGGCGGCCGACGGCGCGATGATCGAGATCTCGCTCGACGGCGGAACCATCTGGGGCGACCTGGGCACCTATATCCAGGGGGCACAGGGCTACAATTCGACGATTGTCGCCGGGACCGGCAATCCGCTCGTCGACCGCCGTTGCTGGAGCAACGGCACGCTCGGCCCGATGGAGCAGGTGACGGTCGATCTGTCGGATTTTGCCGGTGAAACGGCGCTGATCCGGTTCCGCCTGGCCACCGACAGCGGCAACACGCTGGAAGCGGGCGACGTGGCCGCCTGGTATATCGACCAGGTGACGCTGGTGTCGACCGAGCCGGCCGAGTGCGTCGGCACGCTGGCGGTGCTCGAGTTCGACGCGCGCTTCATCTCCTGCAACAAGCCCGCGCTGCGCTTCACGATCACCGACGCCGATCTGTCGCTGGCCAACGGCGGCATCCCGACGACATTCCGGCTCGGTTCGTCCGTTCATCCCGACACGGTGCAGGTCTTCCCCGACAACCTGGCGCTGATCGATCCCAAGGGGATCTGGGAAGGCTTCCTATCGCTGGAACCGGGCATCCTGCCCAACACGCTGCGGGTGGCGGGGCTGATCGACGTGCCGGAAGGGGCGCGCGTCCGCCTGACCTATCGCGACAGCAACGTCAGCGGCTCCCCCTACGTCGTGGAGGATGAGGCGCCGATCGACTGCACGGCGCCCGCCCTGTTCAGCGCCGAGCCGGTACTGATCGAACCGAACACGGCGGTGCTGCGGATCATCTCCAACGAGGAGAATCGGGTCGTCATCCACTTCGGGACAAGCTGCGACAATCTGAACCGGACGGAGACCCGCGAACTGATCGCCACGGAGATTTACATCGGCCTGCACGACCTGCTCCCCTGCACCCCCTATTACTACAAGGTGGAGCTGATCGACCGGGCGGGCGAAAGCGAGATCTTCGACAATTTCGGCAATTGCTTCGGGTTCGTCACCAGTGAATCGGGCTCGTTGCGCGATACACTCGAACCCAATCCGCAGTTCCAATGGCAGACGCAGGCGCTGGCGGGAACCAACGACTGGACGGTCACGTTCTACGGCCAGGCCCATTCGCCGATCCACACGTGGTTCTCGACCAACGCCAGCACGACGAAGGACGTGGTGCTGGTGACGCCGCCGGTCGACATCACGCCGGAAACGATGCTGCGGTTCTACCACACCTACGCGCTGGAGGCGGGGTTCGACGGCGCCGTGATCGAGATCTCCACCGATGGCGGGGCGACGTGGGAGGACCTGGGCAACCAGGTCACGCAAGGGTTCTACAATGGCGTGATTTCGACGCAGTTCGGCAGCCGGATCGCCGGGCGCCGGGCCTGGACGGGCGGCCAACTGGGCCCGATGCAGCCGGTTATGGTCGCGTTGGCCCGCTACGCGGGTGAGGATCGGCGCGTCCGGTTCCGCCTGGTCTGCGACACCTCGCAGGCGGTCAAGGGGGGCGGATGGCATATCGACGACGTCGAATTCGCCTTTGAACGGGCCTGCCCGCTACAATTCCCGGCCCCGCCGGTGCTGGTGTCGCCGCCCGACGATCTACGCAACGTCTCGTTCGACGATTCGATCGTGCTGGACTGGAACAGCGCCGCCTTCGCGGAATCCTACATCGTCCGCTGGGGCACGACCTTCGAAACGCTCAACACGCTCGTCGATACGACAAACACCGAGACCTGGTTCCCGTTCACCGGGATCACGTCGGGCCAGACGATCTACTGGCGGATTCTGGCCCGCAACGCGCTGGGTGTGACCTCGAGTGCGGTGCGGCGCTTCACGATGGAGGTGATCGATCCCAACCTGGTGGCCAAGGAAATGGTCGGGATGGATAGCGGCGCCTCGGAAAACGTGAAGCAGGCGATGGACATCAACCGCGACGGCAAGATCAGCGTCGAGGATGTGATCCAGGGGGTGAACCTGCGGAGCATCCGCTAGGCCGGCGTGGCGTTGCTTGATCGCGGGGGCGCGTGGGCCGACCAGCCCGCCGCCCCCGCCTTGGTTATTCTGGTCCAGGGCGACCGATGCCGCGCCGGCCACCGCCGCCGATCCACGCATCGCCCGGCGCCCGCCCGGGCGATGGCGGTTCCCTTGACGGTTCAGCGAGCAAGGTGCTTTAATTCCAAGGTTAGGCCGATGCGGCAGGACGTATCGGTCCGACCACTTGACCCCGCTGGACGAGGTTCTTGCATCGGCATGTCCTTGCTTCCCCGTCTTCTCCCGCGCCTGTGGGCCTTCAAGTTCCGTCTGCTCAACATTGCGATCCTGTCGGTGGTGGCCGGTTTTCTGGGCGCATTTTCGCTGATCGCGTTCAAGCCGATCATCGAAGTGATGTTCTATCAACCGGGCGAAGCGATCGAAGGGCCCCAGGTCTCGCCGCTTGCCCCGCCGGAGGATGCCGGATCGCCGGTGATTCCCCTGCCGAGCAAGATCGCCGAGAAGGTGCAGTTCTACAAGAACCTGGTGCAGAACTACGTGGCCGGTCATCAGGAAGCGGCCAAGCAATGGATGCTGCACAACAAGGTGCATGCGCTGATTCTGATCGGGATCATCCTGCTGGTGGCGCAGGCGCTGGGGGCCTACATCAAGTATGTCGTGGAAGTGATGACGGCGAAGATCGGCCTGGGGATCCAGAAGGATCTGAAGGATGAGTTGTTCGAGCACATAGTGCGGCAGGACATGCCGTTCTTTTCGCGCACGTCGACCGGCCAGATCATGGCGCGCCTGCAGAACGACACGCGCAAGGTGCAGCGGATGCTGATGGACTTCACCGGCTCCACGGTGATCGATTTCTTCAACGTCATCGGCCTGCTCTGCGTGCTGCTCTATCTCTCCCCTCGCCTGACGATTTACGCGGCGGTGACGCTGCCGATCCTCGGCGGCCTGTTCTATTTTACCGGCCGGGCGATCAGGAAGCTGTCGGACAAAGCGGAGGAACACGATGCCGGCGTTTTCCATGTCTCGCAGGAGGCGCTCTCGGGCATCGCGGTGGTCAAGGCGTTCGGCGCCGACGGGCATGAGGTCAAACGCTTCAAGCAGGCGACGGCGCAGACCAACCGCCGCCTGTTGACCTTGCAGCGGGTTCAGGGCTTTGTCGGGCCGGCCAATGACTTCCTCAGCACGCTGGCCGTTGTGCTGACGCTGGTGATGGGCGGCATCCTGTTCCTCGGCGACCGCAATTACCTGGGGCCGGACTTTCAGACGGCGGATTTCACGATCTATCTCTTGGCGATCACGCGGTTTTATCGGCCCATCAAGGGGCTGCTCAAGCTGAACGTCACCTACCATCGCGGCATGGCCTCGCTGGCGCGGATCTACCGGATCATGGACATTCAGCCGACAATCCTGGACGCGCCCGACGCCGTCGACCTGCCCGATCGGACGCCGCGTGTGGAGTTCCACGGTGTGACGTTCGCCTACCCGCGGCGACGCAACCCGCAACCGGTGCTCGAGAACTTCAATCTGGAGGTCGAACCGGGCGAGGTGGTGGCGCTCGTCGGTCCCTCGGGCGCGGGCAAGACGACCCTGATCAATTTGATCTGCCGGTTCTACGACGTGCAGGAAGGGGTGGTGCGGATCGCGGGCCACGACGTGCGCCACCTGCGCCAGCGGTCGCTGCGCGATCGGATCGCGATCGTCCCGCAGGAAACCTTTCTGTTTAACGACACGATCCACGAGAACATCGCCTATGGCCGTACCGACGCGACGCGCGCGGAAGTGGAGCAGGCCGCGCGGCTGGCGCACGCCCACCATTTCATCGCCGCCTTGCCCGACGGATACGATACGGTCGTCGGCGAGCGCGGCGGCAAGCTCTCCACGGGCCAGAAGCAGCGGCTGGCGATCGCCCGCGCGCTGTTGAAAAACCCGACGATCCTGATTTTCGACGAAGCAACGGCGTCGCTCGACGCCGAAACGGAACGGCAGATCCGCGACAGCATGCGCCTGATCTGCCGCGGCCGCACCACGTTCATCATCGCCCACCGCTTCTCCACGGTGATGATGGCCGACCGGATCGTCGTGCTGGAGAACGGCCGGATCGTCGAACAGGGCTCGCACGAAACGCTCTACGAGGCGGGCGGGCTGTACGCCCGGTTGTGCAACATTCAGGGGATTTTCGTGGATACGCCGCCCGAGGCGACGCTGTCGGGCCATCCGTCGCGGTCGCTCGCGAACGGTCTCGGTTGAGTACACTCGCGGGGACCGGCGCCGATGATCTCCAAGCCCTTTTACACCACCCCTCCACCCCTGGTGCTGCGCGTCGTCGGCTCGATGGAACCGGGCTCGGTGCAGCGCAACATCCTGGAGACGCTGATCGATCTGGACACGCGGCGGTTTCGGGCCCAAGTGCTCTGCGTCCGTCGACGGGCGGAGTGGGGACACGCGCTCGCGGGCCACGGGATTCCCACTTGGAGCTACCGCCGCCGCGTCGCCTACTCGCGCCTGTTCCGCGGGGCGGTCCTGCACGCGCCCGCCGTGGATCCGCTCACCACCATGGCAAATCCAGACGTGCCCCTCACGCTCTCCGAGTATGCCGAGTGGGGCGACCCTGCCGTGGCGGCGGACTGGCTGAGCATGCGG
>MVZB01000084.1 GCA_002068205.1 candidate division BRC1 bacterium ADurb.BinA292 | reverse complement strand
ACGCGGGAGACCGCTTCGGGCAGCCGGCGCCGTTCGTAGTCGGCGATGATCCGTTCGAGCCACTGCGCCGCGACATAGGCCGGAATGGCGATACCCAGACCCCAGAGGGTGGTCACCAGCGCCTCCTGGATGCCGATCGAGAGGAGCTTGACCGAGCGCTCGGTCGACTGCGCGAAGACATAGAACGTGTTCATCATGCCCAGAATCGTCCCGAGCAGACCGAGCAGCGGCGCGATGGTGTAGATCGTGGCGAGGAGGGCGAGGCCGTCGCGCATCTCGTCGCCGACTTCGGCCGACGCCTCTTCCATTGAAATCAGCAGTTCCTGCTGCGGCGGCCGGCGCGTCTGCGCGACGTTGTGCAGCCGCAGGGTCAGCCAGACGGCGCGGGCCAGCGGCGCGCGCGACTCGGACAGGCCGATCACGAAGCGGCGGCGCATGTCGGGCGACTTGACCGACTCGGCCTGGCGCGTGACCCACCCCGGCAGCACGCGCCCCGACCGGAGCCGGATCAGCCCCTGGATCACCGCGCCCAGCATCAGCAGCGAACACGGGACGAGCAGGAACATCACCGGCCCGCCGTTGATCACGTATTTGATCAGCAGTGTTTCCATGGGGTTGAAAGCGTGGGCGTGGGCAAGGGTAGCGGGCGGCGCGCGTTTCGAGCCGCGCCAGTATCATACGAGCCGCGCCGGACGATGACCAGCGCGGAGTGGGGAGAACTGCGGCCCACTTCCATTAACCCACCACGGCCACCGCTCAGCGTTCGGCGAGGGGGAGATCGACCATGAAGACGGTGCCCTGCTCGGGGGCGGGGCGGACCGAGATCGAGCCGCCGCTGTTCTCGATGATGCGTTGCGTGACGGCGAGGCCGAGGCCGGTGCCGTGGGCCTTGCGGGTGAAGAACGGCTCGAAGATGTTGTCCAGATCGTCCTCGGGGATGCCGATGCCGTTATCCTCGATTTCGATCCGGGCGCGCCCCGCGCGCGGCTGGTTCAGGATGCGGATGACAATCCGGCCGACGCGCCCTTCCGGAATCGCCTG
Source organism: candidate division BRC1 bacterium ADurb.BinA292 (assembly GCA_002068205.1). Lineage (GTDB taxonomy): Bacteria > Sumerlaeota > Sumerlaeia > MVZB01 > MVZB01 > MVZB01. Next base: position 11,538 of record MVZB01000084.1, on the reverse strand, counting down.
CCGGGCGTTGAGGTACAGATTGAGCAGGGCCTGTTTCAACTGATTGGGGTCGACGCTGACGATGGTCGGCTCGGGCGTGTATTCCGTGACGATGAGGAGCTTCTCGGTCTGGCGGCGCGGGAAGACGAAGCGCAGGACTTCCTCGTTGAGCTCCTTGAGGTCGAGCGGCGTCGTCCCGCTCGGCCGGGGATTGGCGTAGGTCAGCATTTCCTGGACGATGCGTTTGCAGCGCATCGCCTCGCGGTGGATCGCCTCGATCTCCTCGGCCGCCTCGCTGTCGGCGGGCAGGACGCGTTTGAGATAGTCGGTGGTGGCGGCGATGATGCCGATCGGGTTGTTGATCTCGTGCGCGACGCCGGCGGCCAGTTCGCCGACGCGGGCCAGGTTGTCGGCGCGCAGCAGCCGGTCGTTCGCCTCGAGCAATTCGGTCTTCTGGCGCGTGATGATCATCACGATGAACCACGACATGAGGATGACGAGCCAGATCAGGACCAGCGAGACGGCGAAATTCGCGTCCAGATCGTAGCCGGGGACGTAAAACGTAATGAAATAGAGAATCGAGATCAGCAGGTTGACGAAAATCGTTTCGGCGATCGTCTTGAACAGCGCGAAGCCGCGCATGACCAGCAGGAAATAGAGCACGTAGAAATCATGGTGCGTTTCGACGCCGAAGCTGGTCGTCGCCAGGTCCAGATAGATCAGCATGCTGACAAAGACGACGTCGACCAGATACGAGAAGAGGACCAGCGGCCGGATCTGATGATTGGCGACTTCGCTGAAATAGAAGAAGTAGGTCTGCGCGGAGTTGAACAGGAAGTAGAGGACGAAGAGCATGAAGACGATCGTGCTGGGCGGGCGCTTGATGATCCACACCCAGAGGACCAGCGTGACGACGAGGATCACCCATTTGAACGGGATAATGGCGGTCCGTTCGAGTTTGTAGAGCCCCTGGCGGTACTCTTTCTCGCGGACGGGGAGCGGTTTCATGGGCGGGGATCACCGGCTCGCGGCGGGAGAGCGGCCCGGGAGCCGAGCCGGCCCTGGATGCGTCGGATCGCCTGAACGATCGCCTCGGGGGCGGGCGACTCGGATTGGACGGTCGGCGGGGGCTCCTCCAGCTCGGCGGTGCGGCGCAGCAGGCGGGCGTGCGTTGTCGGGCCGATGGTGATCCAGCCGGCGCGCGGCAGGCGCGCGGCCGCGCCGAAAAAGCCGAAAATCGCCTCGACGGCCGAGGGCGAGGCCACCACCAGAACGGACGGCCGTGCCTGGCGCACCGACTCGCCGAGGGCCTCGCGCAGGGCGCTTAACCCTTCGGGGCACGGCAATGTTTCGTACAGCACGATGGACTCAACCAGCCGTCCGCGCCGGCGCAAGCCCCGGGGAACTTCGGGGCGCGACTGGCGCGAGCCGACGATCAGGATTGGCTGGCGCGGTTCGGCGGGCAGGCCGGCGGCGAGCTCGGCGGCGGTCGGCAGGGTCGGAACGAAGTCGGCCTCGCGGCCCCAGTGCTCGCGCAGCCGGCGGTTGGAGCCGGCCCCGACGACGGCCAGCCGGAGGCCCGCGAGCTCGCGCGGATCGACGCCGCGGCGGCGCAGCGCCTGGGCGAGTCGTCCGATGGCCGTCGGACTGGGGAGAATCAGCCAGCCGCGCGCCCGGTCGAGCCGGCGGATGCGGTCGGCGAGGGCGGGATCGTCGGCGGCCGGGCAATCAGCGAATTGAATTACGGGGGTCAGGCGGGAGTCGAAGCCGGCGGCGCGGATTGCATCGCCGAGCGCCCGGTTCTCGCCGTCGGGACGGGTCACGAGCACAAGCGGGCCGGCGGCCGGCGCGGGGGCGGAAGCCGTGTCGGCCGGCGAGGTCATGGCGCACCGGCGGGGGGCTCGGCCGGGCTGAGCGTGGCGCGGATTTCGGGCGACGCCTCGGCGAGCATCGAACGCGCCAGCGCCAGCGCCAACGGGCCGAGTTCGTCATCGTGGTCGCAGACCGCCCCCCGCCGCAGCAGATGACGCCCGTCGGGCGATGCCAGCACGGCGGTGACGCGCCAGCCGCCCCCCTCGCGCGGCTGGGCGAGGACGCCGGCGGGAGTTTTGCAGCCGCCGCCGATGGCGCCGATGAAGGCGCGTTCGGCCTCGGCGGCCAGCCGGGTCGGGATGTGTTCCAGTTGCGGCCAGATGTCGGTGAATTCCCCCGCGCGAGCCTCGATGCCGAGCGCGCCCTGACCCATCGCGGGCGTGAGCTGATCGGGGGAAAAGACGGAGGTCAGGACGTCGCTCAGGCCGAGCCGGTGCACGCCGGCCTGGGCCAGCAGCGTGGCGTCGGCGAGGCCGTCGCGGATCTTCTGGAGGCGGGTGTGGACGTTGCCGCGGATCGGGACCACTTCCAGGTCGGGGCGGAGGGCCAGGATCTGGGCCTGGCGGCGCAGGCTGCCGGTGGCCACGCGCGCGCCGGGCGGCAGATCGGCCAGCGCCGTCCCGTGGCGGCTGACCCAGCCGTCGAGCGGCGATTCACGCTCGGGGACGGCGACCAGTTCCAGACCGGGCGGAAGTTGCGTGGGCAGATCCTTCAGACTGTGGACCGCCAGATCGATTGTGCCGGCCAGCAGGGCATCCTCGATTTCCTTGGTGAAGATGCCCTTGGCATTCATCCCGCCGAAGGCCGTGCGCTGGTCCAGATCGCCGCGGGTTTTGATCAGGATGATCTCGACGGTGCAGCCGAGGGCGCGCAGGCGTTCGGCGATGTAATCGGCCTGCCAGCGGGCCAGTTCGCTGCCGCGGGAACCGATGCGCAGGTGCGTTTTCAAGGCGGGCGGCGACACGGGCAACCTTTCGGCGGCGCGGCGAAGTCGTGGCGAACATATCCCTCATGATGAACCGAACCGGCCAAAAATCAAGGTTCGCCTCGCGGGGGAGGGGGGGAGCAGAGGGAGCGCCCCGACAAGGTGGAACAGTCCCTCATGTGACGCGCCAGGGCTCGGATTCACAATGAGTGGGCGGAAGTGAAAGCTATCGAGAGCCGAGGACGAGGGACGAGAGCCGAGAGCCGAATTATTGGAAAGCTCAATAGATACCCAATTCCAGGCGCGCGGCGTCGGACATCATGGATTGATTCCATTGCGGCTCCCAGACGACGTCGACGGTCACGCCGCGGATCCCCTCGACGAGGGCGGCCTTCTGCTCCACTTCGCCGGGCAGATAGCCGGCGGCGGGGCAGTTGGGCGCGGTCAGCGTCATCCGGATGTGGCAGAAGCCCGTGGGATCGACGTCGATGTTGTAGATCAGGCCCAGATCGTAGATGTTGACCGGGATTTCGGGGTCGTAGACCGTCCGGATGACCTGAATGATCGCCTCGCGCAGCGCTTCGGTGTCGGCATGGTAGGGGTCGGCCGGCGCCGAGGCGGCGGCCGAGTCCGGACCGGGGGCCGGGCCGGTTTCGTCCGTCGGCGTCGCGGCGGGCGCGGGGGCCGGCGCGGGGGGTTCGTCTTCCAGATCGCGCGCCGGTTCGTCCTCGCCGCGGCCGAACAGCTTGCTGATGTTGAACATGATGCGTTACTCCGTGCTGACGATCTCGCTGCCGCGAGTCAGTGCCGAATGGAAGGTATGCCACGGCAGCGTCGCGCACTTGACGCGGATCGGGAACTCGCGCACGCCCTCCAGCACATGCAGTTTGCCCAGTTCGACTTCGGGGTGGGGCAGCTTGCCGTCGGTCAGCATGTGGTGGACGTTCTCGAAGAGGAACTGGGCGCGCCGACGCGTCGCGCCCTTGAGCGCCTGGGTCATCAGCGAGGCGGAGGCGGTGCAGATCGCGCAGCCGCTCCCCTGGAAGGAAATGTCGCGGATGGAGTCGCCGTCGAGGTCGACGAAGACCGAAACGCGGTCGCCGCAGAGCGGGTTGTTGCCGTGGGCGATGCCGGCGGCGGCCTCGTTGGACCGGAAATTCCGCGGATTGCGCGAATGGTCGAGGATCATCTCGCGGTAGAGATCGTCCAGATCGGCCATCAGCCAAACACCTCGAGCACCTTGCGCAGGCCGCGGAAGAGCGCGTCGACCTCCTCGCGCGTGTTGTAGAACGAGAACGAGGCGCGGGCCGTCGCCGGCACGTTGAAACGCTGCATGACCGGCTGCGCGCAGTGGTGACCGGTGCGGATGGCGATCCCTTCCTGGTCCAGGATCGTTCCAATGTCGTGCGGGTGCGCGCAGTCGAGGACGAACGAGAGGACGCTCGCCTTGCAGGGGGCGGTGCCGATGATGCGCAGGCCGGGGATATCGGCGGCGCACTGGGTGGCGTAGGCCAGCAGCTCGTTCTCCCAGGCGGCGATCCGGTCCATGCCGAGGCCGAGCAGATAATCGATGGCGGGGGCGAGGGCGATCCCCCCCTCGATGTTGGGGGTGCCGGCCTCAAAGCGCTGCGGCGGGTCGTTGTAGGTCGTCTTCTCGAACGTGACGACGTTGATCATGTCGCCGCCCCCCTGCCACGGGGGCATGGCCTCCAGGTGCGCCAGTTTGCCGTAGAGCACGCCGATGCCGGTCGGGCCGCACATCTTGTGGCCGGAGAAGGCGTAGAAGTCGCAGTCGAGCTGCTGGACGTTGACCCGCAGATGCGGGGCGGCCTGCGCGCCGTCGATCAGAATCGGGATGCCCCCGGCATGCGCCAGTTCGATCATCCGGCGGATCGGATTGATCGTCCCCAGCGCGTTGGAGACATGGACGGCCGCCACGAGGCGGGTCCGCGGCGTGAGCAGGCGGGCGAATTCCTCCATGCGCAGGATGCCCTCGTCGCTGATCGGCGCGACGCGCAGCCGCGCTCCCGTCTGCTCGCAGACGAGCTGCCAGGGGACGATGTTGGCGTGATGCTCCATGGCGGTGATCAGGATTTCGTCGCCGGGCTGGAGCCGCGGCCGGGCGAAACTGTTGGCGACCAGATTGATCGACTCGGTCGTTCCGCGCGTGAAGACGATCTCGCGCCGGTCGGCGGCGCCGATGAACTGGCGCACCTTGTCGCGGCTGTTCTCGTAGGCTTCGGTCGCCACCTGGCTGAGCGTATGGACGCCGCGGTGGATGTTGGCGTAATCCTGCTCGTAGAGCTTGCGGATCGCCTCGATGACGACGCGCGGCCGCTGGCTGCTGGCGGCGTTGTCGAGGTAGACCAGCGGCTTGCCGCGGATCTTGCGCTGCAGGATCGGGAAGTCCTGGCGCACGCGCTCGACATCGAGCGGCTCGACGCGGGGGGCATGCGTGTCGCGCAAGGCGTCCAGGGGAACGGCTGAGCTCATGCGGCGACACCTCCCTGCTCTTCGCCGCGGAACCGGCGGATGATCTCGCGTTCGAGCCGATGATGGATCGGCTCGATCCGGATCTGCTCGATGATCTCGTTGGCGAAGGCGTAGGTGAGCAAGCCGCGCGCCGCCTGATGGTCGATGCCGCGCGTCGTCAGATAGAAGAGCGCCTCGGGGTCCAACTGGCCGATCGTGGCGCCGTGCGTGCAGCGGACGTCGTCGGCGAAGATTTCGAGCTGCGGCTGGGTATTGAGACTGGCCTGCGGCGACAGCAGCAGCCCCCGGTTCTGCTGAAAAGCGTCGGTCTTCTGCGCGTCCTCGCGCACGAGGATGCGGCCGGTAAAGACGGCGCTGGCCCGATCGTCGAGGATGCCCTTGTAGAGCTGGGTGCTGCGGCAGTTGGGCCGGGCGTGGTCGAACCGGGTGTGGTTGTCGAGGTGCTGCGCGCCATCCAGGATGTAGAGGCCGTTGAGCGTCGATTCGATGCCCTCGCCATCCAGAACGGGATTGATTTCGTTGCGGATCAGGCCGCCGCCGATCGAAATCGTGTGGGTGGCGAAGGTGCTGGCGCGCGCCTGGTGGACATGATGCGTCGCGACGTGAATCGTCTCGCGCGTCTCCTCCTGCAGCTTGTAATGATCGAACCAGGCGTCGGGCTCCAGCCAGGTTTCGGCGACCGACGTGTTGAAGCAGGCATGGTCTTCCGCGCCGGCGTAGCTTTCGATCAGCGTGGCGCGCGCGCCGGCGTCGAGCACGAGCAGGTTGCGGATGTGCGCATGGAAGGCCGGCTCGCCCGACGAGAAGAAGATGAGATGAATCGGGGCGTCGATCTGCCGCCCGCGCGGGACATGGAGGTAGACGCCGTCCTCATGCAGCGCCAGATTGAGCGCGATGAAGGCGTGCTCGGCGTGGGGCGCGAGCCGGCCGAGCCGACTCCTGACCTCCTCCGGCCGCTCGCGCAGCGCTTCGCGCAAGCTGGTCAGCACGACCCCGGCGGGCAGGCCCGCGATGTCGGAGAGCGCCGGCAGCAGGCGGCCGTTGACGAAGACCAGCCGATGGGCCGGCAGATCGCCCAGCAGATACGGCTGGATTTTGTCGGCGATGGCCCGCTCGCCGTCGGCGGCGGGGGCGGGGGCGAAGGCCTGATCCAGCAGCGGGTCGAGCGACGTGAAGCGCCAGCCTTCCATGCGGCGGGTGGGGAAGCCGAGGCGGGCGAAGGCGTCGGCGCCGGCGCGGCGCAGCTCGCCCAGCCAGGCCGGTTCCTGTCCCCGGCCCTGGGCGGCAAGCGCCGTCGCCTGGAGGAAGTAGTCCTGGCCTGTCAGTCCGGGAGGGTTTGTCGCCATCGGTGTCATGTCCTGCATCGATCCGTCACGCAATTCAAAGTCGGGCTAAACGCCGGCGGGCTGCTCGACCCAGGCGTAGCCTTTGTCCTCCAGTTCGAGGGCGAGTTCCTTGCCGCCCGAGCGAACGACGCGGCCGTCGGCCAGCACGTGCACGAAGTCGGGGACGATATGGTTGAGCAGGCGTTGGTAGTGGGTCACGACGATCACGCCGCGATCGGGACCGCGCTGCGAGTTGACGCCGTCGGCGACGATACGCAGCGCGTCGATGTCGAGGCCGGAGTCGGTCTCGTCGAGAATCGCGAGGCGGGGGGCGAGCACCGCCATCTGGAAGATTTCGTTGCGCTTTTTCTCGCCGCCCGAAAAGCCCTCGTTCAGCGAGCGATTGAGCAGCCGTTCGTCCATTTCGAGCAGCGCGGCCTTTTCGCGCACCAGCTTCAGGAAGTCGGCCGCGTCGATCTCCTCTTCGCCGCGATAGCGCCGGATGGCGTTGTAGGCCGTGCGCAGGAAGTAGAGATTGCCGACGCCGGGGATTTCGACCGGGTATTGGAAGGCGAGGAAAATGCCGGCGCAGGCGCGCTCGGCGGCGTCCATTTCGAGCAGGTTCCGCCCGTCGTAGAACACCTCGCCCTGGGTGACGTTGAAGACTTCGCGCCCCGCCAGGACGTTGGCCAGCGTGCTCTTGCCCGAGCCGTTCGGTCCCATGATCGCGTGGACTTCGCCGCCGTTGACCGTCAGGTTGATCCCCTTGAGGATCTGCTTGCCATCCACGCTGGCGTGCAGGTTTCTGATTTCAAGTAACGCCATATGCCGATGTTTACTCCGATTCAGTTCGCAACGAGCGTTGTTTCTCGGGCTCGGGCGCGAGCGACGCCGGCTTCGGCGCCGGGATCAGGAGCGACGCCGCCACCGAACCCGCCAGCAGGATGCCGATGATCCCGAGCGAGACGCCGATCGGGAAGTGGCCCCAATCGGTCATAACTTCCTGTTCCACGTAGTTGTAGAGCATCTTGCCGCCGATGAAGATCAGGATCAGCGACAGGCCGTAGCTGAGGAAGCGGAAGAGCTGCACCATGCCATCCAGGGCGAAGTAGAGCGAGCGCAGGCCGAGGATGGCGAACGCGTTCGACGTGAAGACCAGGAACGGGTCGTGCGTGATGGCGAAGATCGCCGGGATCGAATCGACGGCGAAGATGATGTCGCTGACCTCGACGACGAGCAGGCTGACGAAGAGCGGCGTCGCGAACAGCCGTGCGTCGATGCGCGTGAAGAAATGCTTGCCGCGGTAATCCTGCGTCACCGGCACGAGGCGCTTGAACAGGCGGATGACCGGGTTCTTCTCCGGCTCGATCTCGTGATCCTTGACCAGCATCATCTTGACGCCCGAATAGATCAGAAACAGGCCGAAGACGATCGTCATCCAGAAGAAGCGGTGCAGGATGACCGCCCCCAGCATGATGAAGATAAAGCGGAAGACGAGCGCGCCCAGGATCCCGTAGTAAAGGACGCGGTGCTGGTAGACCCGCGGCGTGCGGAAGTAACTGAAGATCATCAGGATGACGAACAGGTTGTCGACGCTGAGGGCCTTCTCCACGACGTAGCCGGCCAGGAACATCAGCGCCGCCTCGCGTGGGGTGTACTGCGCGCCCCATGAGCCGAACGGATGCAGGTCGTCCCAGTAGAAGTAGAGCAGGACGTTGAAAATCAGGGCGAGGCAGATCCAGAAGGCGCTCCATCCCAGCGCCTCGCGCACGCGGATAACGCGATCGTGCCGGTGAAACACGCCCAGATCGAGCGCGAGCATCAACAGGATGAAGAGGATGAAGCCTAGCCATAGCGCGATTCCAAGCCATTGAACGGGCATCGAACATCGGTCTCGGGAGGGGAATGGGGGGCGTCGCGGGAATGGGCCCGGACGCGAAATCCCCATAGCCTAGCATTGTCGGACCCCAAACGTCACCCAACACTCCCCTCCAGGCTGACGCCGAGGAGTTTCTGCGCCTCGACGGCGAATTCCATCGGGAGCTCGCGGAACACCTCCTTGCAGAACCCGTTGACGATCATCGAGACGGCATCTTCGGTCGAAATGCCCCGCTGGTTCAGGTAGAAGATCTGGTCCTCGCCGATCTTGGAGGTCGAAGCCTCGTGCTCGACCTGGCCGGTCGGGTTGCGCACGTCGATGTAGGGGAAGGTGTGCGCGCCGCAGCGGTCGCCGATCAGCATCGAGTCGCACTGCGAATAGTTGCGGGCGTTCTCCGCCTTCTTGTGGATCTGGACCAGGCCGCGGTAGGTGTTCTGCCCGCGTCCGGCCGAGATCCCCTTCGAGACGATCGTGCTGCGCGTGTCACGGCCGATATGGATCATCTTGGTGCCGGTGTCGGCCTGCTGGCGGTTGTTCGTCAGGGCGACCGAATAGAACTCGCCGACCGAATGGTCGCCCTGCAGGATGCAACTGGGGTATTTCCAGGTGATGGCCGAGCCGGTTTCCACCTGGGTCCAGGAAATCTTGGAATGGGCGCCCTTGCACAGGCCGCGCTTGGTCACGAAGTTGTAGATCCCGCCGCGCCCCTCCTCATCGCCCGGATACCAGTTCTGGACGGTGGAGTATTTGATCTGCGCGCCCTCCAGCGCAATCAGTTCCACGACGGCCGCGTGCAACTGATTCTCGTCGCGCTGAGGGGCGGTGCAGCCCTCCAGGTAGCTCACGTAAGCCCCTTCGTCGGCGATGATCAGCGTCCGCTCGAACTGCCCGGTGTTCTGGGCATTGATCCGGAAATAGGTCGACAGCTCCATCGGACAGCGCACGCCGCGGGGGACGTAGACGAACGAGCCATCGCTGAACACGGCTGAATTGAGCGCGGCGTAGAAATTGTCGGTCCGCGGCACGACCGAGCCCAGATATTGCCGGACCAGCTCGGGATGGTCGCGCACCGCGTCGGAAAACGAGCAGAAGATGATCCCCAGCTCGCCCAGCTTCTCCTTGAACGTGGTGGCCACCGACACGCTGTCGAAGACCGCGTCGACGGCGACGCCCGCCAGCAGCTCGCGTTCGTGCAGCGGAATGCCCAGCTTCTCGTAGGTCTCGAGCAGCTTGGGGTCCACCTCGTCCAGGCTCTTGGGCGCGTTGGACTTTTTCTTCGGCGCCGAGTAATAGGAGATCGCCTGATAGTCGATCTTCGGGTAATGCACATTGGGCCAGTGGGGTTCCTGCATGCCGGTCCAGTGACGGTAGGCCCCGAGCCGCCACTCGGTCAGCCATTCGGGCTCGTGCTTGCGGGCGGAAATCGCGCGGACGACCGCCTCGTCGAGCCCGGGGGGGAGGGAATCGGCCTCAATTTCCGTGGCCCAGCCATGCTGGTACTGGCGACGGGTCAATTCATCCAGGATGGTCGTGCTGGTGGTTGCTTCGCTCATCGTGCGGGGGCCTTCCACGGGCTCAGGTTAGGTTTCAGTCCGCCTCGGCCGCGGCGGTCAGGGACAGGGTTGGCGCGCCGGCCGCGGCGGGGCGGTCGGCGGGGCGCGGAAACATCGGGCCCATCATCTCGTCCAGGGTGATCTCGGCCAGCGCATCGCGGATCGCGTGGTTGATCCGGTGCCAACTGACGCGGATCGGGCAGAGCCGCTCGACGCTGCAATTGGACTCGACCTCGCCGACGCACTCGGTCAGCGCGATGGGGCCCTCGAGGGCGGTGATGATCTCGGCCACGGAGATCCGGGCGGGGGGCCGGGCCAGGCGATAGCCCCCCTTGGTGCCGCGTTGCGATTCCAGAATGCCGGCGCGGGCGAGGGACTTGAGGATCTTGCTGACCATCGGCAGGGGGAGATGCGCGGCGCGGGAGAGGTCGCGGGCGTTGTGCGGCTCGGCGGACTTCCAGCCCATGTAGGTCAGCAGGATGATGCCGTAATCGGCGGCTTTGGTGAGGCGGAGCATGGTGCGGGGTCGCCTTATCGAGGACCAAACCGGTCCGGAATCCAGCACCAGTGTAGCGCGGCGGGGAGGCTGAGGCAAGGTGAAAGCGAACCAAACCGGTCCGATATCGCGGCGCCAGCCGGACGGCGTCGCGATCGGCAGAGCGCGGGAGTGTCGCTCCGCGAAGATCCCCATGCATCCGCCGAGGAGAACTGATCGAGTGCGGCCGCAATGCAGCCGGCGGGCCGCGCCTGCTCGGCGATGGCAACTGGGGCCGCGCTGTCACCGTGGTCGATTCCACCGGCAAGTCGTTGTGGAAGGTTGGCGCGAAGTCTGGCGTCAACGGCGCCCACTGGGGCGACTTCGACGGCGACGGAACCGACGAAATGGTCGTCGGCATGAATGGCATGGGCGGATTGCAGGCGTGGTCGGCCGACGGCCAGAAGCTGTGGAGTGTCCGGTTGGGCAACGTCTGGGACCAGGCGATTGTTCCGGCCAGCGAGGGACACCCGGCGCGGATTCTCGCGACGGAAGCGGGCGGTGCCGTCCAAGTGTATGACGCCCAGGGAAACGCGCTGGCCCCGCTGCGGCCCAGAGGGGCATATTACGCGGGGATGTCGGCGTGCCGGACGACAGGGGGCGCCGTGCAGATCGCCGCCCAGAGCGACGAAACGACCGTGTTTTTTCGACGAAGCGGGCAAGATCGCGTGGACGGCCACCGCGCGGGAAGACTCCGGCGGGTGGCGGGCGAACCGCCTGGCCGCGGGCGATGCGGACGGCGACGGAGCGCCTGACTGGGCGTTCATCGATGGCTCGGGACGGTTGGTGGTGGCATCGCCGGCGGGCGAGCAATTCACCGCGCTGGCCCACGCCGCCGATGTGGAGGGCTTCGCCATCGCCTTCACGGGCGCCCGAACCGGGCGTGCTGGTCGTGCTCGCCGAGTCAATGCTGAGCGCCTGCACGCTGGCGCGGTAGCGGCGGCGATTGGCGACGTCCGCCCGGGGATCGGCGAGAG
>MVZB01000083.1 GCA_002068205.1 candidate division BRC1 bacterium ADurb.BinA292 | reverse complement strand
GGGTGTCGGTGCTCCAGATCAACCGGTCGCTGAGGGCCGGGCTGAGCACCGGCAACCGCCGCGCTTCGTTCCCGGTGGATCGGCGGGCAACCGCTCGCCTGTTCAAGTTGCCGTATCCGCCGTCTCAGGGCGCCGAAGTGGTGGCATCAACTACGTGCACCAGTCGGAAGCCGACTTCGGGATAAGCCTGGTTCGGGTCCCGCCAGCGCGGCTGCAGATGGTCAAAGTCCGTGTTGTCGATGGAGAAGTCGCCGCCGAGAATCACGCGGTTCGCCCCCTGCTCGTCCATGCCCCATTCGGCGACATTGCCGATCAAGTCGTACATTTGTGAAGAACCGGGGATATAAATCCGATCCCAGGGGGTCGCCTTGATCGTCTTGGGCGCCACCGCCTGATAGAGCCGCGCCCGCGCCCAGTAGCCGGTTTGCGTCGGATCGCCGCGGAGCGTATCGCCGCGCAGCGCGCGCCGGTATTCGGCCGTCGTGGGCAGCCGCACCGAATCCGGGGCGAGCTGGCCCAGCGCCGCGAACCACCGGCAGAAGTTCATCGCCTGATGCCAGGTGACGCCGGTGACCGGAAGCCGCGCCTGGTCGGCGGGATAGCGCCCGTCGGGCCAGCTTGCCGGCGCGGCATCCAGCGTGAAACGCACATACTGGTTGTAGAGTTCATTGGTGACTTCGGTGACGCCCATCTCGAACGGAGGCGGGTCGCCCGGCGCCTCCGCATCGAACCGGATCATGCCCGACGGGGGGTCGGGATGCGATACGAGTTGGCGGGGGGGCTCGGTCGGCTCAATGGTCGCCATGGGCGCCGGGGGCGCGGCCGGTTCCGTCCCGGTCGTTTCGGCGGGCGGCTGCTCCTCGGGCGGAATGATCACGATCTCCTCGTCGGCCGCCGGCGGGCCGTCCAGACCGACGTCCTTCAGGTAGAACACGCCCAGCACGACGACGCCCAGGGCAATGACGCCCAGCACGGCGTTGCGCACGCCGGCGGGCACCGCGCTCGTCAGGCGGCTCCACAGCGGCCGGCGCGCCGGCCCGGCGGCCCGCCCCTCGATGATCTCGGCAATGTCGTCCTGCGTGAACGACTGCGTCAGTTCCAGAGCCGAGAGCCCGTCCTCGGTCGAATAGGCCGACAGCGTGTAGTCGGAGATAATCTCGTAAGCCTTGACGTCGTCGAGGCCGTATGCGCGCGCCTTCATCACCAGCAGCCGCGCCTGATCGTCGTTGATCGCGCGGCCGCCGGCCACGTGCTCGACCATCCGCTTGAAGCGCCGGGCCTGAAAATCGGCGATCAACTTGCCGGCGCGCAGCGCGTCCAACTGATAGCGCGGCGCGTCGCGCAGCAGGTTGCGCAGATGCTCCTCGGTGACCTCGCCGCTGGCCTCCATGCCGGCCAGCATCATCTGGAAGCCCTCCTCGCCCTCGACGGCGATGCGGAACTGCCAGCCTTCCTCCTGAGCCGGCTGCGCCTGCCGGTCGGCGGCGCGGCGCTGTTCCATCTCGGCGCGCACGTGCGTCGCGATGCGCTGCGCCTCGGCCGAGGAAATGCCCTCGCGGACGGCGAATTCGGTCAGCCGTTGGCGCGATTCAGCGTCGAGCTGCGCGTCGGCCATCGCGGCGCGCACCAGGTCGGCGAATCGGTCCTCGGCGCTGGCCGTCTCGCCCCGCTCGAGTCGCGCCAGCTCCTCGCGGTAGAGCGCGCAACGGTTAGGGTCCTTGAGGATTTTGACGGCGCGATGAAGCTGGTTCAGCAGCTTGACGACTTCGGCGCCGAACTTCGGCGAGTTCTGCCACTTGCGCAGCGCCTTCGTCCGCTCGATCAACGCCTTGTCGATCAGCCCGGCGTCGTTGCAGTCGCGCGCCACGCCCAGCAGCGCGAAGTAATCGAGGCCGCCGTCGCCCTCGCCGAAGCCGACCGCTTCGCGCAACGTCGCGCTGACCTCGATGCGCAAGCTGTCCCTGGCCATTATTCAATACTCATCATCTGGAGCCGTTCGCGCGAGGCTTCAATGGCTTCTTCGCTCATCCCCATTGTGCGTTCGATCACGGTCTGGACCACCTGGTCGATCGTCGGCAGCCGGGCGGTAACGCTGAGCTGCCCATCATGACTGCAATGAAAACTGACTTCAATCGGCGTTCCCTTGGGCAGGCCGGACGGCAGCCCCCGCACCAGGCACATCCCCAGCTCGACGCACGCCTCGGGGTCCTCGCCCTCGCCTTCCATCACGACGATGCGGATCTGCTGCTGATTTTCGACCGACGTGCGGAAGGTCTTGACCTCGCGGCGCGGGATGAACGCGCGGCGCGGGATGATCGGCGCCACCACGCGCTGACCCTCCTTGTTGAGCGCCAGGATCCCCAGCGTGTGCGAGTTGATCAGCCGTTCCTCCATCTGGCGGAAGCGGTCCAGATGCTCCTCGCGGACCTGCGGGATCGGCACTGGCAGCCCCTGATCGAGCATCCGGAGCTGCATCATCACCGCGTGGATCGCGGCCCCCTGCGCGACGCATTCGTCGGGATTGAGCACCAGCTTCGGTTCGGTGCCCAGCACCTCCTTGAGCATCGCGCGCACCGAGCGCATCCGCGTCGAACCGCCCACCAGCAGGCACTCGTCGATCTGGCCGAACGACAGGCCGGCCTCCTGCACGGTCAGTTGCAGCGTCGTTTCGGTCTGGAGCAGCAGGTCCTCGGTCATCGACTCGAACTGTTCGCGCGTGATGTCGTACGATTCGGTCGTGCCGTTCAGGTGCACGGCCAGCCGGGTCGCCGGCAGCTTCGACAGCCGCAGCTTGGCCTGTTCGGCCTGCGTATAAAGGCCCTGCAATGTCTCGTAATCCTCGCGCGGATCGATCCCGTGACGCGCGAGGAACTGCTCGGCGACGTAGTCGATCAGCCGCTCATCCCAGTCCTTGCCGCCCAGTTGCACGTCGCCGTCGGTGGCCAGCATCGTCACGGTGTCGCCGCTGATGCGCATCACGGTCACGTCGAACGTGCCGCCGCCGAGGTCATAGACCAGGACGGTCTTGTCGGCGCCGAGCGTATCGAAGCCATAGGCCAGCGCCGCCGCCGTCGGCTCGTTGATTATGCTCATCACATTGAGCCCGGCAATGCGGCCGGCGTCCTCGGTCGACTTGCGCTGTTGCTCGGTGAAGAAGGCCGGGACCGTAATGACCGCGTGGGTGATCTTCTTCTGGCCGCCCATGGCGATCTCGGCGTCGCGCACCACCTTGCGCAGGATCATCGCCGACAGTTCCTCGGGCGACCACTCCTGACCGCTCAGCATGAACCGTTTGCGGCGCCGGCCGATGTAGGGTTTGATGAACTGAATCGTGTGGGCCGGGTTGAGCGTCGTCTGCTCCTTGGCGATGGAGCCGACGATGACCGAGGAGCCGTCGATGTACACGGCCGACGGCGTCGTCCGCTGGTTGTCGCTGTTGGGAATGATCTGCGCCTGGCCGTATTCATCGACCAGGCCGACGACGGAGTAAGTCGTCCCCAGGTCGATCCCGACCGCGATGGCGTTGTCGGCGAAGTCATTCATTCAGGGGGCTCCAGCCAGCGGAATGCAGCGGAAGGAGCGAGACCGGCGCCTGGCGGCAGCAAGCCGGCGAGCCCGCGGAGACAAAGGGTCGTGACACCGGTCGGGACGCGCGGTCGGCCTTCGCGCCCGCCTGGCGGCCCGGCGCGGCCCGGCAGGCCGTTTCGCGTTGGGTGACCTGCGCGACCGGGCGCCGCGCGAGGCCCGCATCAGGCGTGTTGAGCCGGCCGCCGCCGGGCGCAGCCGGCGCGCACCGATCCCACGTGATCGCGGACCGGGAGGATTCACCGGACGGTGCCTGATGGGCCAGACGCCTTGCATGGGCGCACGAATATGAATCCTTTTGTACAACGTCCTGTGCGTTTCCGGCAACCGAAGCTCGATTCAATGTCCCGCTCAAGCCTGTCATCAAACTGAATTATGGAGGAAGTCTGGATTGTTCGCAAGTTAAGTATCGGCAGAGTTTGGCGAACTGAAGCGGGGCGCTGGGGGGGATCCCGATCCCGATCCCGATATCGTTCAACTTCCAATCGCGATCGCCGGTCACAAACCCGCTTTGAACAGGCGAGCGGCCCCGCGCTTGTGCCCGATGAAGGTTTAATTCGGTTGACCCATCGAGCGGGGATCGGCGATAATCAAAATACGACATATTGCTCCTATTTACCGCGACCCCTGTCCCCCGCACCCGCTCCGGTCCGCCCGCTTTTCCCCCGCTCCCCGCCCTCGCTCCTCCTGCCCCGCCCCCGTTCCTCCGCGCCGGCCGCCGCCTGCACCACAACGACGAGGTTTGCCCCCATGACCGCTCGCAGTCTCGAACAGATCATCCAGCGCCAGATCCACCGCTGGAATTACATCGCCCAATTGCTCAATTACCATCCGGGCCGACCGCCGGGCGACGTGCCCGCCCCGCGCGAGGAAGGCGGCACGCGCCATCCGGTCCTCTGCATCTCGCGCGACCTGGGGGCCGGCGCGCGCTGGATCGCCAAGGCCCTTTGCGAACGCCTCGGTTACCAACTGATGGGCAGCCAACTCATCGACGAAGTCGCCCGCGACCTGAAGGTGCAGCGCAGTCTGATCGAAACGCTCGATGAAACCACGCGCGGCGCCATCGAGCTGATGCTCGAAAGCCAGGTCCGGGGGCGCCAGATCGAACCGGGTGATTATCTGCGCGCGCTCTACCGCGTGATTCAAACCATCGCGATCAAAGGGGGCGTGGTCCTTCTCGGCCGCGGCGCCCGGTTCATCGTACGCGACCGGTCCGCGCTGAACGTGCTGATCACCGCCTCGCTGGAGACGCGCTGCCGGCGCTACGCCGAGCAGGAGACGTGCGGCATCCGCGAAGCCGAGGCGCGGCTGCTGCGCGCCGATCGCGACCGCGCCGAGTTTATCCGCCGTTACTTCGGGCAGGACGTGCGCGACCCGGCGCATTACGATCTATCGCTCAACACCGACCGCGTCAGCGCCGAGGCCGCGGTCGAGCTGATCCTGCGCGCCCTCGAGCTGCGCGGTTACGACCTGTCGGTGATGGCGATCCGCGACGACCGGACCCTGCGCGCGGGCGGCCGCGCCGGCGCCTCGGCGGCGGTCAAGTGATCCCGGTGTTAAGTGACGATCCGTCATGAGGCGGATTCAGCCCGATTTCGAACCTGGTGAGGAGGCGCGTCATGCCCGATCCGACGCCGCGGCGGCCCGAAGCCCTGAGCCGGGAAACCCGCCAGGAGATCCTGCTGCGACTGGCCAACTGGGAGCAGCTCGGCGGCGCCGTCGAGGACCGCGTGACGGCCGTCGCCGACGATCCGGAATGGGTGATGTTGCTGCGCTGGGAGCTTGGCCTGGAACCGCTGTCGGCCGAGGCGCGCCTGCTGCGCCGGCACATCGCCACGCTGCGGCCGTGCGCCCGCCACGGCCTGGCGCGGACCCGCGAACTGATTGAAATGATCGGACTCAAGAAGGCTCGCGACCTGGCCGACTGCGGCTGCAACGGCGAGGCGCGGCACTATCACTTCGGCGACACGCATCACAACGAGCTCGTCAAGCTGCTCAAGCAGGCGGCGGCCTGGGCCGAGGGGGATTGGATTGGCGCGGGCGCCTGCGGGTTGATCCTCGGCGACGCCACGCCGGAGAAACGCTGGCTGGTCGCCTCGCTCTGCAAGCAGCTCAAGACGCAGATCCGCAGCGCCAATCCGCGCCACGCGATTCCGATTCCGCGCCACCGCTGTTCGGCGGGCTGAGGCGGACGTCACGTCGTGCCGGAGCGGGATCTCGATCCCGAATCCGATTTCGAGATCGATTGCGATTTCGATACCGATCCCGATACCGATAGGCGGCGGCGAGGCCTACGAATCCTTCAGCGGCTCGGTTTTCTGCTTGCGGCGGTCGATTTCCGGCGCCTTCAGCAGGCACGTCCCCAGGACCTTGGCCCCCTGCTTCAGCATCGCGCTCAGGTTGCGTTGAAATTCCGGATGATGTTGGCCGACGTTCTGGAAGCCCTGCTCGTTTTCCTCGACCCGCCCCCAGTTCTGGAACAGGCGGCCCCAGTCGCTGCGCAGCGCCAGATCCATCATCTTCCGGCTCCGGGCGGGATACCAGTAGAGGTCATGGTACAGCACGCTGGCGACGTAAGCCCACGGCGCGAGCCACGTCTTGAGCGACCACTCGATCGGCCGCTTCAGCCCGCCCCAGTAGATCTTGTGCTGCATCTGGCTGGCGAAGGTCATTTTCTTGTACGGCCCGACGAAGTTCCAATCCTCGCGGGCGGCGTCGGCATCGCCGACGATTTCGATCTCGCGCGGGTCGCCGCAGCCCAGCCCGGCGTCGTGCGCCAGGCGAATGTAGCGGCAGTCGACGAGCGGATCGAAACCCATCAGCCGGGCGGCGACGGCGTCGATCGCGACCTGATCGGCCGACGCCAGGATCACGTTCTTGACGTGCGGCAGCATGCAGCGCGGGCCCGGCCCGTCGCCGGCGAACGTCCCATCCATCACCGCGAACACGCCGCGGTGGATCTGCTTCTGGATCATCAGCAGATCCACCAGCGTTTCATTGATCACCGGGTGTGTCCAGTGGCGGTGCTCGTTGAGCAGGCCGCCGAAGGCGTTCTTCATCGCGCCGGTCGTCGTCGTGAAGACATGCGTCTTGACCGTCGGCAGATGAATGATGTTTTCGCCGAGAAACCGCCGGGGAATTGAAAAGCCTTTGGGATACACCTCGTTCAGGCAGAGGAACTTCTTCGTCAGATCGCCCACGGCCTCCTTGATGCCGATCCACTCCTCGCCCTCATACAGATGGATGTTGCGCAGGCCGTATTTCTCGACGACGTCGAGCTGCTTGTTCTCGCGCTCGCCCAGGTGCGAATCGATCACGACCGTCCGGTTGTGGCAGGCGTGGATCAGGTTCTTGTCATAGCCGTCGGCGAGCATCGCCGCGATCACGCCGTCGAGCTGCCAGGGGGTGGTCGAACTGGCGGGGAAGAAGAAATGCCACGAGATATTGACCTTCAGGGCCGTGTCGGCGTCCCGGGCGATCGTCTGCTGATACTCGGCCAGATTGAGCAGTTCGTGGTAGTCGGACCGGACGGTGGCGGGGGAGGTGCGCAGGATCGCGACTTTGGCTCTGGGCATTTTTTCCATTCCCTGGTTGGACAACGGCCCCGCGAGCGACGGACGCGCCCCCGCGCGGGCTGCCTTGATTGTCCCAGCCGTCCCCCCTGCGCCGCAACGTGAAATCCGCCCCCGGGATCGAAAATCCTAACTTTTGACAGACCCCGTTGTCAGGAAAATTCTCAATTTGGGTTTGAACCGGAAGGCCGGACGACCGGTATAAAGCGCAGGGTGGAGGCCGCAGGCCGGAACCCTGCGTCGCCCCCCTAACGCTTCAAGCCCCTGGAAGGGGCGGCTGGAGCTGTTGAATCTGGGGCCGCTCAGAGCCGGATTTCGACCGCCTCCTCGGTGCAGCTGAGGTAGAGCGGGCAGTTGATGCAATCGGTCCAGACCTTTTGCGGCAGCGTGTGCTTGTCGACAATGCGGAAACCCGAACGTTCGAAAAAGGGCGGGTTGTCGGTCAGCGCGAAAACCCGATGCAGACCGATGCGCCGGGCTTCGGCCAGCAGCGCGCCGACGAGCTGGACGCCGGCGCCCTGCCCGCGGCAGTCGGGCGCCACCACCAGCGAACGGATCTCGGCCAGGACGGGGGAAAACAGCGCCAGCGCACCGCAGGCGATGATCCGGCCGTCGCGTTCGCCGACGAGGAAGTCGCGCAGTTTTTCGCAGATGTTCTCGCGCTTGCGCGGCAGCACGGTCGTCGTTCGCGACGCCTCATCGATCAGCCCGTGGATCGCGTCGATGTCCTCCACGGTCGCCGGCCGGAATCGGATCGTCGCCCGCGGCTCGATCTGGCCGGTGGCGACGGGATCAGGTTGAGGAGCTTCGCTCAATCCGGAACGCCTCCGCTTGCAGGTGGACTCTCCCCGTCGGTCGCCAGCCGGCCACTTGCCAACCGGCAGGCTGCATTCCGGTCGATTCTATCCGGAATCCCGCGTCGGTGCCAAGATCCGATTGCCGGCCTATCGGCGTCTTCATCGGAATCGCTATCGCCATCGCTGTCGCCATCGCGATCGGGCTCGATCTCCCCGCATCCGCAGGGATGCCAGCCCATAGCCGGTGGTTGAGCGCAGCGATACCACCGGTCAACGGCCGCCCCCCCCCACCGCATCCCGCAGGGATGCCAGAACGACGGTGACGCGGCCGAACGACGTTTCTTTTTCAATGAATCCCGGCGGACCCAGGCAGGAAGAATTCAAATCGTTGGGCCGGATCGACTTGGCGCGGGCGCAAGCCCCGAGCGCGCCGGCTACAGCGCGTTCTCGTCGCGGTCGCCGGTCCGGATGCGGATCGCGTCGCCGACCTCAAAGATGAAAATCTTGCCGTCGCCGACGCTGCCCGATTTCGCCGCCGACACGATCGCATCGGTCGCGTCGTCCACCTGATTGTCGGGCACGACCAGATCGGCGACGATCTTGGGACGGAACGCGACCTGGTATTCGGCGCCGCGATAGACCTCGGTGTGGCCGCGCTGGCGGCCGTAGCCTCGCGCCTCGAACACCGTCATGCCCATGATGCCGCGCTGCGTCAGGGCGTCGCGCACCGCCTCAAGCCGGTGAGGCTGAATAATGGCCCGGATCATTTTCATGGATCGAAGCTCCCGGAATCGGTCAATGGTGGACGAGCGACGAGTGAGTTCGGCTTCAACGCGACGCCGCCTACATCGAGTACCCCGCTTCGCCGTGCTGCGTCTGGTCCAGCCCGATCATCTCTTCCTCGACCGTCACGCGCAGGCCGACCGCCCCCTGCAACACCTTGAGCAGAATGAACGTCACGATGCCGACGTAGACATACGTCGCGACAACGCCGACGATCTGGATGCCGAACTGCCGCGCGTCGCCGGTGAGCAGGCCGGCGGCGTTGTGCGAGGCGAACACGCCGGTCAGCAGCGCGCCGATCGTCCCGCCGACCCCGTGGATGCCGAAGGCGTCGAGCGAATCATCGATGCCGCGCCGCGTGCGCCAGGTGACGAACGTGACGCAGCCCAGGCTGGTGACGGCGCCGAGGGCGATCGCCGCGGCGGGCGAGACGAACCCGGCCGCCGGCGTGATCCCCACCAGCCCGGCCACCGCGCCCGAAACCGTGCCCAGCGCCGTCGGCCGGCCGTGCTTGATCCAATCGTAGAGCAGCCAGGCCAGCGCCCCCGCGGCCGCCGAAACGTGCGTCGTCACGAGCGCCAGCGCCGCCGTCCCGTTGGCCGCCAGCGCGCTGCCGGCGTTGAAGCCGAACCAGCCGAACCACAACAGCCCGGCCCCCAGGATTACCAGCGGCAGGTTGTGCGGCAGGATCGGCTCGCCGGGGAACCCCCGCCGCCGCCCGAGCATCAGGCAGGCGATCAGCGCGGAAAAGCCCGAACTGATGTGCACGACCGTCCCGCCGGCAAAGTCGAGCGCGCCCAGCTCCAGCAGCCAGCCGCCGCTCCCCCACACCCAATGCGCCAGCGGCGCATAGACCAGCAGCACCCACAACAGCATGAACAGCAGGAACGCCTTGAACTTCATCCGCTCGGCGACGGCCCCGCCGATCAGCGCCGGCGTGATGATCGCGAACATCCCCTGAAACGCGACGAATAGCAGGTGCGGGATGCTCTGGCCGTCGAGCGGGTCGCCGCCGACGCCGCGCAGCAGCAGGTAGTCGAACGCGCCGACGACATGGCCCAGGTCGCTGCCGAAGGCGATCGTGTAGCCGCAGACGACCCACAGGACGCCGACCAGCGCCATCGCCGCGAGGCTCTGCATCATCGTGCCCAGGACGTTCTTGCCGCGGACCAGTCCGCCGTAGAACAGCGCCAGGCCGGGGGTCATCAGCAGCACCAGCGCCGCGCTGACGAGCATCCAGGCGGTGTCGCCGGTATCGATGGCGGGGGCGGCGGGCTGCGCGGCGACCGTGCCGGCCACTAGCCCCAGCGCCGCCGCGACCATCGGGCGGCGAGTCGCCGCGGGTATCGAGCGGACCGGTCGGAAGCGACGCATGCCAGATATCCCCCGTGGATCGGATTCATTTTCCACGACGCTGGAGAACGGTGCCAACATAGGGCCTGCGGACGCTGAGGTTCAAGCGAAAAGAGGAACGCGGAAGAAGAGATGGGAGATCCACGAACTACGAATCCCGAAATCCGAAACAAATTTAAAAGGTCAAATTCAAATGAAGAACCTTTGGAGTGAGGCCTTGAATCGGTATCGGGATCGCTAATCGCCATCGATCCCCCCCATCCCGCAGGGATGCCAGGCCCTGGCCGGTGGTTGAGCGCAGCGCCCGCAGGGATGCCAGAACATTGCAGTAACGGCATCGGGATCGGTATCGATATCGCTATCCGGATCGACCAGAACGGGGGTCGTAAACCACCGCTTCGAACGGCTGTGACCTCGCCGGACCCCCCCACCGCCAGTTCCGTCAGGGACGGCCGACTTCAGCCCGCTACGTCAGTGGCGGGAATCGCCGAAACCAGGAAATAAGAGTCCCGCAGGGACGGCAGAACCGCTCCAATCGGGGTCCCGCGACGCGGCCCCAACTTTCCCGCGTTTCCCCCCCACATTCGCCATTGCATCGATGGGCCCCGCGCTGGTAAAAAAGGATGTTTCTGTCCTCTTGGCGGCGCCGCCGCGACAGCCGCTGCCGCCTCCCGTTCCCTGGACAGATCGCATCCCTTCACGAAGACCGTGCTGCCCGGAGCGGGTGCAGGGGCCAGCCTCCGCCGCCCCCGCCCTCGCGCAGTCCGGCGGGAGAGCCGCCCATGAGCTATATTCAGGATGTCTTGAACGGGCTGGTCCGGACGCACCCGCTCCAGCCTGAATTCCACCAGGCCGTCAAGGAAGTCCTCACCTCGATCGCCCCCGTCCTCGATCGCTACCCGCATTACCGCGAGCAGGCGATCCTGGAGCGGATCACCGAACCCGAGCGCGTGATCCTGTTCCGCGTCCCGTGGATGGACGCCAGGGGGCGGATTCAGATTCACCGCGGCTACCGCATCGAGTACAACAGCGCGCTCGGGCCGTTCAAGGGCGGCCTGCGGTTTCATCCAACCGTCAATCTGAGCATCCTGAAATTCCTCGCCTTCGAGCAGGTCTTCAAGAATTCGCTCACCACGCTGCCGATGGGCGGCGGCAAGGGCGGCTCCGATTTCGACCCCAAGGGCAAGCTCGACGTCGAGGTGATGAACTTCTGCCAGTCGTTCATGACCGAGCTGCAGCGCCACATCGGCCCCAACACCGACGTCCCGGCCGGCGACATCGGCGTCGGCGCCCGCGAGATCGGCTACCTCTTCGGCCAATACAAACGCATCCGCAACGAGTTCACCGGCGTCATCACCGGCAAACGGCTCAACTGGGGCGGCTCGCTGATCCGACCCGAGGCGACCGGCTACGGCACGGTCTACTTCGCCCAGAACATGCTGGCCGTCCGCGGCGAGGACCTCGCGGGCAAGGTCTGCACCGTCTCGGGCGCCGGCAACGTCGCGCAGTATACCGTCGAAAAACTGATCGAACTGGGGGCGAAGGTCGTCTCGCTCTCCGATTCCAACGGCACCGTCCACGACCCGGCGGGCATCGACCGCGAGAAGCTGGCCTGGGTGATGGAGCTGAAAAACGTCCGCCGCGGCCGGATCAGCGAATACGCCAACCAGTTCAAGGGATCGATCTACCGCGAGGGACTGCGCCCCTGGTCGATCCCCTGCGACTGCGCGTTCCCCAGCGCGACGCAGAACGAACTGTCGGGCGACGACGCGCGCACTCTGGTCAAGAACGGCTGCCGGCTCGTCGCCGAGGGGGCGAACATGCCGACCGAGCCCGAGGGGGTCGACGTCTTCCTGGCCAACCGGGTCCTCTTCGGGCCGGGCAAGGCGGCCAACGCCGGCGGCGTCGCGGTCTCCGGGCTCGAGATGGCGCAGAACTCCGAGCACACCTACTGGACGCGCGAGACCGTCGACCAGCGGCTGCGCGACATCATGAAGAGCGTCCACGAGCAGGCGTATAACGCGTCGGTCGAATACGGCGCGACGGAAAACTACGTCGTCGGCGCCAACATCGCCGGCTTCGTCAAAGTCGCCGACGCCATGCTGGACCAGGGCCTGGTCTGACCCGGCTCGGCATCAGGATCGGGATCGCTGTCGGGATCGCTATCGGTACCGCGATCGGTATCGCGATCGGGATGGGTATCGCTATCGCCATCGGTTTTGCTGTCGGTCTCGGAATCAGTCCGGCCCCTCACCCCAAATCCCATTTCAACTCCGGCCGCGCCAACGCTGCATTCACGCGGAGCCGCAGAGCCACGGGCTATGTGTAGGCGTGCAAGGAGTGCGTGCCAGTTCTTCGGTAAATGGATGTTGGTGGAAGCCCTCAACCGCGACCGCGATCTGCTGGGGCTGGCGGGTGCCAGTTCTTCGGTAAATGGATGTTGGTGGAAGCCTTTCGTCTCCCTGCAAATCGCGATTTGCTTATCATGTGCCAGTTCTTCGGTAAAT
>MVZB01000082.1 GCA_002068205.1 candidate division BRC1 bacterium ADurb.BinA292 | reverse complement strand
GGCTCCCCCGGCTGCGCGGCGGCGACGTCAAGACCCGCCTGCGCGAGGAACTCGCCGCCGCCGGTCTGATCAACCCCCGCGACGGTCAGCCGATGCCGCTCGACGCCATGGCGGCCACGATCCCGATGGCCACTCCCGACTCACCCGGCCCCCAGGCTGACCTTGCGCCCGCCGCACCCGCCGCGCCGGCGCCGTTCCCTCCCGAAGACCACGCTCCCGACGCCGAACCGCTCAGCGCCCCGGAGGCACACGACGCCGAATCGCCGCTTCCCCCCGCGGAGGTCTTCCCGGCCGAACCGCTCGAAGCCCCTGTCGAATTCACCGATATTCTGGCTCCCGCCGAAGACGACGATCTCGCGCCGCCCGACGACGCCCCGCTCCCCCGCATTCCGGCCGCCGTCCCCGTCAGGGATGCCTCGGAATTGACCGCCGCCAACGAAGTCCGCGGCGTCCTGGAGGACCTGGTCGCCGCCGCCGAGGAACGCGCCCCCGAGCTGCCACTGCCGGCCGAACCGGAGGAGGAGGCCTCCGCGCCGCCGACCGCCATTCCCGCTTCCCCCGCGGCCGACGCGGACACCGCCCCGCTCCCGCCACCCGCTCTGGACCTGACCGCCGTCGCCGACCTGGCCGAGCCGCCGCTCCCCGCCGCGCCGGTCCAAACTGAATCCCCTCCGGATGACTCGCCGCCGGTCGATGCATCGGCCCCGCCCGAGGCGGCCGCCGACAACTCCAACGGCGACCCCGACCTGGGCGCCGACGCGGAGCACTCCCGTCGCGTCCTCGACGCGCTCAAGAAGCGCCTCTCGCTGCGCCGCAAGCCGAAGGACCCCCCGGCCGAACCGGAATCCCCCGAAGCTGCCGAGGAAGAACTGCCCGAACCGTTGCCCAGTCCGCTCGAACCGGACCCGGAAGAAGAAGTCGTGCTGCGCGAGGCGGCCTCCCCCGAGCCCGACACCGAAGATCTCAAATTTAATTATGACGACCTTAGTTTTTGAAAGGCCGCGCACGATGACCACGCTCAACCTGGCCCTCGTCTGTTTCTCCCTCGAACTCGTCCTGCTCGCGCTGGCGCTCATTCTGGGCCATCGCCCGTTGCACCAGCGGCTGACCCCCGCCCGCGCGACGGCGCCCGCTCACCCGTCCGTCGCCCAGGCGGCCGCCCGCCTGTGCGCTGTCCACGAATCGCTCATGCGCCAGGACCGGGCGATCGCCGCGCGCATCGCCGCCGGCGAGGATTCCACGGTCCTGGCCGAGGCCGCCGTCGGCTGCCGCCGCACGATTATGACCGTCCGCAAGGCGGCCGCGACCCTCGCCGATCAGGGCGCCGCCGCCGTCCCGCACTGCCTCGAAATGCTCAGCGGCTGCGAAGCCCTCGCCGGCACCCTCGGCGAACTCGTCCCCGACCCTCCCCGCGCATAGAGCTCATCCCTCGTCCTCGACTCTCGAAACCAGGCCTTCGTCAGTTCAACCCCTGCCGGCCTCACGACCAGTCCGCAAAGCGGACGACCGAAATAACGCGCAGGGTGACGGCCGCAGGCCGGAACCCTGCGTCGCCCCCGAACGCCCCAAACCCCTGGCAAGGGATGGCGGGAACACAACCAACCACAGCGCCGCTACCGATGTCGTGTCCGGCGTCCTCGCCGGTCAAATCCCCACCAGTTCCAAAATCCGGCTGATCTGTCCGATCCGACGGATTTTACCCCAACTAAAAATTTCCCTCACCTCACGCCGCGCTTTTTAACCTAATGAGCCCCCCGCAAGACCGCCCGGACTGTCCCCGCCATCGCCTCATTTTCCGCCGGAATCGCAATGTAATCCCACAACCGCTGCTCCTCGACGCTCCGGTTGAAACAATCGGCATCGACCATCGCCACGCCGTCAATATCGACCAACCGATAATCCAATGCTTGCCACAGATCCCACATGTCCTGGCTGGTAATCCCATATTCCCCAATCGAATTGCCGCCGAATTCAAACGTGACGAGCGGCCGGTGGCGCTCAATCAGCCCGCGCCCGCCCCGCAAAATGTGATACTCCCCGCCCTCGGCATCCACTTTCAGGTAGCGCAGCCGCGGCAGATCGGCGAATACCTCGTCCAGCATCCGCACCTCGACCTCGATCCGCTCCAGCCGTGTCGGCACGTCGTTTCAGTCCGCTGAACCACGGCGCATCGACCGCGACGACGAACTCATCGCGCCCCCGCCGGTCGCTCAGCGCGCAGTCGTAACACGTCAGGTTGCTTCGCCAGCTCGGATAATAATGCGCGATCCGCTCGGACATCTCCCGGAACTTGGCCGGCAGCGGCTCCACCGCGTACAAATGCCCCCTCGGCGTGATCTTCTCCAGAATCCCGATCGAATGCTCGCCCACGTGGGCGCCGACGTCGATCGCAATGTCGCCGTCGACCAGAATCGATTGGTAAACGCTCCGGATATCGGCTTCGTAATCCCGTTGCATGAGCCCGTCGCCTCCAGGGAGTTGCGCCCGCCGTCGGATTCCCGGCGGACTGCCTTTTTCACGCCATTTCCCCAACCTTCACCCGCAACCCCTCCGCCGGCCGCACGACGTCGACCCGGTAACCATCGGCGCGGATCGCCGCCGCCACGCGTTCCGCCTCGACCGGGCAGAGCGAAAAGCACCCGCCGCCGCCCCCCGACCCGTTGATCTTGCCCCCGAATGCCCCCATCTCCCGCGCCCGCCGCAGCAGACCGTCGATCCGTTCCGTCGAAACCCGCAAATGCTCCGCCAGTTCCGCGTGATGCCGCTCCAGCAGCGCGCCGATTTCCCGCGGCTCGCACGCCGGCTGCTCGAGCCGTCGCCGCGCCTCCTGCGTGATCTCGCGGCTGCGCAGGTTCGACTCCAGCAATTCGCGCGCCGCCCCCGCCTCAAGCTCCGCCGCCTCGCTCGCCGTCAGCGTCCCCACGTCCACCGCCGCGCCCCCGCGCGCCGCGCGCAGCGCCGCCAGCCCGGCCTCGACCCCCCCGCGCACCCGGCCCAGCACTTCGTTCGTCCCCTTCGGCTCGCCCGAGTCGATCAGCACGAACGCCCAGTCGCGCGCCGGCAGCCGTTCAACCCGGTACGGCGGGCGCGTCTCCAGGTAGATCATCCCGCCCAGCGCCGTGCTGAACTGGTCCATCATCCCGCCGGGCGAACCGAACTCAGCGACTTCGGACTGAAACGCGATCTCCGCCACGAACAGCGGATCGGTCGCGCGCGCGTCCCCCGCCGCCGCCAGCAGAAACCCGACCCACGCCACCTGCAGCGCCGACGAACTCGACGCCCCAGCGTTGATCGGGATCCGGCTGGTTACCCGTATATCATACCCCGTCGGCCAGCTCAGCCCAAGCCGCCGCAGCACGTTCGCCGCCGCCGGCAGGTAATCGCGGCCGTGGCGGTAGACCGGCTCCTCATTCGGATTAAACGCGTCGCGCCGCCCCAGGTCGGGCAGCTCGATCCGCAGCGTCGCGTCGCCGTCGTCGCGCCGCCGACCCCGCAGCTCGATCCGCAGGTCGATCGCCATCGCAATCACCGGCAGCCCCAGGTAATCCTGGTGCTCGCCGAACAGGCAGATCCGGCCCGGCGCGGAGCTGGCGATCGCCGCCGGCGCCGCCCCCCTCATCGCGCCCGCTCGGCCGGCGCGGTCGTCGCCCCGTCATACCAGCGCGGGTCCCCCTCGCTCATCGGCCGCTCCGCCTCCGCCGCGCGGTCGCGATACGGAACGAATATCGCCAGATTCCCGCCCACCGGCCGCTCCGTCCCCGCGGTGTCGTCGATCCCGACCGGCACGTTCACCAGCCGCGGGTCGGGATCCGCGAAGACCAGCGTCGTCGACCCCCCGCCGTCCAGATTGATCGCCTCCACGGCGCCGTATTCCAGCATCAGCTCCGCCAGCTCCGGCGTCGTCATCCCGGCGCTGCGGCCCGGTTGACGGCCATCGACGACGGCCAACATCAGCCGCCCGTCCTCGGTCAGCCCCGCCGCCGTCCGCGGGTGCAGCTCCCCCCACGCCGCGACGTTCCGGCCGCCGTCGATCAGCCGTTCATTCCCGCCGAACGCAACGTGCGGCGCCACATCCTGCGCCGGCTGGCAATCATCGGGCGCGCCCCCCGCCGCCGGCGTCAGCAGCGTCGCCCTGTTGTCCCGTCCCAGATTGATCGCCGGCCCGTTGCCGAAACCCGAATAGCAGTCCCCCTGCGCGACCATCAGAAACAGGTTGTCGACGAACGGGAGCTGCGGCGCCGGCTTGTAAAACGAGACGTTGACGCCGATCTGCGCGCCAGTCCGCGCCACGAACTGCCGCGTCGTCTCCACCGTCGTTTCCCCCGGCGCCTCCGGCCCGTTCGCCGGCGTCAGCATGAACCGCAGCCCCGGCGTCGCCAGGTCGATCAGCAGCAGGTGGATGCTCAGCTCGCGCGGCTCGGTCTGCGTGCGGTGAATGTGGATCACGCCTTCGAACGGAAGTTCAATCCGCTGGCGCGTCTCGCCCCGGACCATCTCGCCCCGGCAGGCAAGGACCAGCGCCAACCCGGCGACCAGCAATCGAACCCTTCCGCCCCGCCGCGCCATCCCGCTTCCACCGCCTCAAGATTCGACTCTCGTCCCTCGTCCTCGGCTCTCGAATACCCGCCACCGCCTGGGACCGCCGGCATCCTTGCCGGCCTCTCTTCACTCCACGTCGCTCGTCCTCGCTTCCGAAGGCCTACCCAGGAATGCAGCTTCGCTCTCCACACCGACGCCCCAGACATCAACCCCCCCGAATCCGCCCCGCAGGGGCGCAATTTAATTAGACCCGAGTGCAGCGCAGCGGAACCTGGGGGGCGAACCCAATCGCCCCCCACCCCTCAATCTTCAAATGACCTCCAGCTCGTCCCGACCCGGCAGCGGCGGAAACTTCTTCGCGATCGGCGTCTGATACCAATAGGCCACCGACGCAATGTCGTCCTGCAGCGGCAGGTAGCGCCGGTGACTCCGCCACCCCAGCGCCTGGATCGTCACCCGCAGGTCCGACTCGAACCGGATCGGATCGGGGATGTGCCAGCGATACAGCCCGAACCGCTGCTGCGAGGCATACAGCCCGTCGGGCCGGATCACCTGCGCCAGCCCCGCATACGGCGTGCAGAATTCCTGATACTGATGCGTCGTCTGATTCTCGAAATTATAGGAGCCGCAGAAATAATCCTCGGTTCCCGTCCCGCAGATCGTCGGGTATTCCCCATCGCCGTCGATGTAGAATTTGATCTCCCCCTCGCCCCACCAGCCGTTGTTGTTGACCCCCCATGCCATGTAGGTGCCGACATACTGTCCCCACCCCTCCACGCCGTCCAGGATCGTGTAAACCTCCTTGTACGGCAACGGGTTGGCGCGCCGGAACTGCGCGTGGAAATACGCCGCGTCCTCCGGCACGTCGGTCAGCGTGTAGTTGATCTGGTAATACAGGACCATCGGATTATCATCGAGATTCGTCAGCGTCATCCGGCACCGCTTCCGAAACGGCATTTCCCAATAGCAATTAAATGCGCTGCCCGGATTGACGCAGACGGCGAGCGAGCTGAGCGGCGCGAACCGGCCCCAGCCGCACGCGAAGAAATCACCGATCGGGCATTCGACCGACGGCTGCTCCGCGTCGTCCCAGTAGATGCGCAGGATGCTGAACCGCCAGTTGCCCGTCGGCGTCAGCCAGATCTGCTGGATCGCGCCGGCGCCGGCGATGTCGGCCATCGTGAACGTCGTCCCCGGTTCGATCCGCACCGACGGCGAAATCTTCCAGCCCCGCCCCAGGTCGCGGGCGCACTCCGCCCCCGTCCCTTCGGTCGCCATGCCCCCTTTCCCTTTTTCGCCGCTGAAATTCTCCGGGCTGATCGAGCGCGTCCGCGCGCGCGACACCCGCGATAGATTGCCCAGGTGCAGGCCCAGTCCGTTAAACGCTCCCAGGGATGTTGGTTGTTTTGCCATCGCTTACAGACCTCGACAGAGTTCAGGGGAAGCGAATCGAACATCCGCTTCCGGCCTTGGAACAGCGCATCTTTGATTGTGCCCGGGGCACAGTCAACTCAAACCGCGAACGGCGGGTCCGGCATCGTGCGCGTGGGTCAACCTCTGATCTCCCCACGGCTAAGAAACGGTCGACAGCAAAGAAACCAGAGAGTATATCTGCACGAGAAAGCGGCCGCGCGCAGACCTTTCCATAGGCAGTCAATCCATGGTTACGGACCACCCCGCATGGCACAACGCCATGTAGACCACTCAGTTTCTTCGCTTTCTCGATGCCAAGGGGTTTTCGCCCCGGCTGCTGCTCGATGTCAGCGCCCACAAGGGCTACTGGTCGGGCACGTTCCGGCGGGTCTTCCCCCAGACCGAGGTGGTGATGATCGAGCCGCTGGTCGAGATGGAACCGCACCTGGAGCAGACCTGTCGCAAGCTGGGCAATGCCCGATACTATCTGAACGGCGCGGGAGCCGAACCCGGTGAACTGACATTCACGATCTGGCCTACGCTGTCGGGCTCCTCCTTCATCCCCCAACCCGACCAGCCGGGCTACGAGTCGCACGAAAAGCGCAAGGTGTAGATCATCACGATCGACGGCATGATTGCCGCCGGTCAGGTGGGCATTCCCGACATGATGAAGCTGGACGTGCAGGGCTTCGAGCTGGAAGTCCTCAAGGGGGCGCGACAGGCGCTGGGCATCACCGAAGTTATCTTCATGGAAGTCTCCCTGCTCAAGCTGATGGGGCCGCGCCTGCCGATCCTCCACGATATCGTCGCGTTTATGCACGCGGCCGGCTATGTCGTATTCGACATCGTCGGGTTCTACCGGCGCCGGCGCGACCACGCCCTGGCCCAAACCGATATGGTCTTCTGCCGCGAAAACAGCCCCCTCCGCCGCCAGGAACCGCTCAGGAACGATTTCGACTGGGACTGGGGAAACTATCTTGACAAGACATGACCCGATGATCACCTGAAACCATCGCGCTTCCCCCCGGCCCTTGGATCCTGACGTTCATTGTGGAGTGCGGCGGCAGAGACCGCGTAGCGGTCGGCGACGCCGCTTTGGATCGAAAAGCCTGCTACCTTTCGCCTCACCCCCCACCCCTCTCCCTTTCCCCTACAATCCCCTTGTCCCAGGACGGTTTTTGACTTATTAGTTAAGGGTCCAGCCGCGCCACCAGATGCTCCCCAATCGCCAGGCATCAATTGGCGCCGTCACTTTCGATCTTGCGAGGTGGATGATGACTCGGAAACCTCTCACGCCGGAAGAACGCCTCAAATTGTGCCGCCAGCTCGGCATCTCCGGGCTGGATCATGTGCATCGGATGGTGGTCGAGGGCAAGTCCCGCGGCGCCCACTGGCTGCTCAACCTGGGCCTCGGCGCCAGGCATCTCGAACTGTTTGGTTACACGGCCGAAGGCATGGAACGGCTCGGCTACGACCGCCGCACGCTCGCCCAACTGGGCTACGCCGTGCAAAGCGCCGCCCCCGCGCCGGCGACCGTCGGCGGCCGCTCTCCCGCCGCCGGGTTCTCCCCGGCCGCGCCGCACGACGCCCCCGCGGGCCGCGGCCCCGAGCAGCTCCGGCGCCTCATCGCCGCCGGTCTGCGCGCCAGCGAACTCCACAGCCAGGGCTACACGATCCATGACTGCAAACGCCTCGGCCTGTCGGCCATGGAACTGGCCCAGCTCAACTTCCCGATCGAGGCGCTGGCCACTGTCTGCACCGCCGCCGAATTGCGCCGCGCCAATTTCGGCGCGCGCGACCTGCGCACCTTCTTCAGCGGCTCGGAACTGAAGCAGGCCGGCTTCCGCGCCGACGAAATGCGCATGGCTGGCTTTTCCGTCCGCGACCTGCTCAACCTCGGCTACAACGAAAACCATATCCGCACGGCCGGCTACAGCACGAACGAACTCCTCCGCGAGGGCCTGACCACCACCACCCGAAAACTCTACTGAGATCGGCATGAAAGCCACGGACGGGATTCGCTACATGACCCCATCGCACGCCTGGCGACTCGCGCGCAATCCCCGCGTCCCCGTCCCGCCGCCCTCGACCTGACGCTCCCCGACCGGGTGACGACGCTCGCCGAAAGCGACATCGCCCCCAAAGACAGCCTCGTCACCGGCGAGCGCCGGATCGCGGTCTCGTCCCTCAGCCGCGAAAACCGCGAGGTCTGGCCCTGGTTCGCCTTCGCCGCCCTCGGCCTCCTCACGCTCGAATGGCACATCTACTGCCGCCGCGCCTGGCTCTGCCGCCGCACGCCATAGGGAGCAACGTCGAACCGACTTCTTCGAGTGCGGTGGCAGAGCGTTGCATCGCAACGCGTCGACACCGCTTTGGATCCAATCAACCGCGGCCGATTCTGAGGCGAGAGGTGTTCTCAATGGGTCTGGGGCGGATTCCGGCAAACTGAAACCGGCTTGGCTGCTTGGCGGCCCGATTCATGCAATGCTCACGGTTTGCCGCCGGCCTGCTCCCCGCTTTTCGACCAGTGAAGGAATCGGGGACTTTCGCCGCCGCCTTGAGAGCCCGCGTCAGCAGGCTTTTCCAGGGCCCCCTCGGTGGCCTTGTTATTGGCGCCGGGCCTCGGCCCGGTCACCCGGCAGCGCAACTTTCTCCCAACCGTTTCAACGGTTTCCCCCGCAACCCACCCAACCCGATGTCCGCCTCACCGGAACATCTGATACTGCGTCGACCGCATCGACTTGCGCTGGCGCTCCCAGTTCTCCCCCTCCAGATTCGCCGCGTCGTCGGCCTGGATCTCGGCATACGCCCCCAACCCCGGCGCATCATAGCGCGCCGCGCCTTCCTTCAGATACGCCTCGTTCGTGATCAGGATCTCGCGCGCCTTGTCGATCTCCCCCTGATCGCGCAGCTTCGTCGCCAGCGCATTGCGTTCGGCCGCGATCCGCTGCACCACCCGCGCCATCACCTCGTCATTCTCCGCCTTCTCGATCGCCTCGCTCGAATCGGTGAACCGCGCCGAAACCTCGCTCGTCAGTCGCTCGTCGGTTTCATTCAGCAGGTTGCGGTACTCCACCTCCACCTCGGCCAGCTTCAGGCTGTCGCCCGCTTCGCGCGCCGGCACCTCCACCTCCAGGATGATGTCCGTGTCGCGTTCGCCATGCAGTTGCGCCAGCTGCAGCATCACGTCGCGCCCGTCGATCTCGGCATCCCGACCCAGCACGCGCACCGGCCGCACCCCCTCGCCGCACCGCACGGCCACCCGCAGGTCGCGCGCCACGACCTGCAGAATCGAGCCGAACTCCTCATCGAACAGCGACGCCAGGTCGCTCGCCCGCTCGGCGAAGACGTGATTGCCGTCGCTCTGTTCCGCCAGCCGGTACATCAGATCCTCGTTATAGCCCAGCCCCAGGCCGATCGTCGTCACCGGCAGCCCCTCGCCCCCCAGCTCGCGCCCCAGCGCCGCCAGCTCCTCCGGCGTCGCCGGCCCCACGTTGGCCAGACCGTCCGACAGCAGAATCAGCCGGTTGACCTGGTCGCGCTCCTGGAACTTGCGCAGTTCCTCGGCCCCGCGGCTCACCCCGCCGTACAGCGCCGTGTTCCCCCCGGCCTCGATCCCGCGAATCGCGGTCTCGATCTGCTCGCGGTCGCGCAGCCGCGTCGCCGGCAGCACCACCCGCACATCGGTGTCATAGGCGACGATGCTGACGATATCTTCCTTATCCAGCCGCTCCAGCGCCAGCAGCGCCGCCTCGCGCGCCTCGGCGATCTTCTCCCCGCCCATCGACCCTGATTTGTCCAGCACGATCGCCACGTTCGCCGGCGGCCGTTCCGACGCGCTCTCCACCGCCGGTCCCGTCAGCGTGATCATCAGATACGCCGTCTGCTTTTCGCCGGCCTTGAGCAGCGGCTGCCCGGCCTGCACCTCCAAGGCAACCTGGCGCGCGCCGGCCGTCGCCGCCAGCAACATCAAGCCGGTCAGCCCAACGAACCGCGAGATTTGCAAATGCGCGTTCATGAGCCATCACCTCCGCATGGCAGGATCAAAGGATGGAACGCAACTCCTCTGCTCCACCCGACACAGAATTTGCCCCACTCTCGGCTCCCGTCCCTC
Source organism: candidate division BRC1 bacterium ADurb.BinA292 (assembly GCA_002068205.1). Lineage (GTDB taxonomy): Bacteria > Sumerlaeota > Sumerlaeia > MVZB01 > MVZB01 > MVZB01. The sequence continues at coordinate 2,552 of MVZB01000082.1, read as the reverse complement.
GTCCTCGGCTCTCGAAACCCGGCGATTCCGGCAGAGAGTTCTGAGCCCGCCCCGCTTTTTTTCAAGTTTTCATCCCCCGTCGCCACGGGTAAAATGGGCATGCCTGAGGCGGATTTCCCTGGGACCCCCTTCCATCCGGTTCCACCCCGATGCTCATCGATTCGCATGCCCACCTTCAGGATAAGAAGTTCGCCCGCGATCTGAACCGCGTGCTGGCCCGCGCCGCCGATGCCGGCATCGAGCGCCTGATTGTCGTCGGCGACAAGCTCGAATCCAGCCGCCGCGCCATCCAGCTTGCCCGCCACGAGCCGTGCCTCGCCGCCGCCGTCGGCATTCACCCCCACCACGAGGCCGCCTTCAGCCCCCTCGCGCTGCTCGAACTCGAACGGCTCGCCCGCGATTCCGCCGTCGTCGCCATCGGCGAAATCGGCTTGGATTTCCACTATCCCGGTTATCAACGCGAACGCCAGATCGAATGCTTCGCCGCCCAGGCCCACCTCGCCGGCCGCCGCAACCTGCCGCTGATCATCCATTGCCGCGACGCCTACGACGACCTCATCGACCTGATCCGGACCGACGAGCGCATCCCCCGCCGCGGCGTCGTCCATTGCTTCTCCGGCGATCTGCCCCAGGCCGAGGAACTCATCCGCCTCGGCTTCCATCTCGGCCTCGGCGGCGCGATCACCTACCCCAACGGCGCCGCCCTGCGCGACGTCGTCAGCCGCATCGGCCTCGACCGCGTCCTCTGCGAAACCGACGCCCCCTACCTCCCCCCCCAGAGCAAGCGCGGCCGCCGCAATGAACCCTCCTACATGAAACACACGGTCAAGATGCTCGCCGACCTGACCGGCGTCAGCTACCAGGACGCCGCCCGCATCACCAAAACCAACGCAATCCGCCTCTTCGACCTCCCCGACGCCGCCCGCGGCGCCGTCACCTACGCTATCCGCCGCAACCTCTATCTCTCCATCACCAACCGCTGCTCCAACGAATGCTACTACTGCCAGCGCTGCCAGGATTACATGGTCATGGGCCATTTTCTGAAACTGGATGAGGAACCAACGGCCGCTGAACTGCTCGACCGCGTTGCCGACATCCACCAGTATGATGAAATTGTTCTCAGCGGCCTGGGTGAACCGACGATGCGCTGGGACGTCTGCCGCCAGGTCGCCCGCGGTCTCAAGGAGCGCGGCGCCCGCGTCGGCCTCAACACCAACGGCAACGGCAGCCTGATCAATCAGCGCGACCTGACCCCCGAATTGGCCGGCCTGTTCGACAGCGTCGGCGTCAACCTCATCGCCCACGACCGCGAGACCTACAATCGCATTGCCCACCCGCGCGACCCCGCCCGCTCCTGGGACGCGATGCTCGACTTCGTCAAATCGGCCCGCGCGGTCGTCCCCGACGTTACGCTCAATCTGGTGGCCGTTCCCGAGGTCGATGTCGAAGCCTGCCGCCGCCTGGCCGAGGACGAACTCCAGGTCCGCTTCCGCGTCCGCGAGTGGCGCGGCAACGGCGACGCCGGCTGCGCCGTCTGCGCGCCGGATCCGGGCGCCGGCGCATCATGAACGCCCTCGCGCTGCCCGCCGCCCTTGCGCTTCTCTGCGCCCTCGCGGCGCCGCTCCCCGCCCCCGCGCAGCCCGCCGCCCCTCGCGCCCCGTCCGCCGAATGGCTCGAGGAAAAAGGCGCCGAGCTGCGCGCCCGCAGCCTTCAGCGCGACCAGGCCGGCCGCGCGGCCGAAGCGCTGGAGCTGCGCGAGCTCGCCGGCGCGCAGGCCGTCCAGGCCCCGCCTGGCGCCGCCGCCCTGCGGCTCCGCAACGACATGGACCGGCTCCGCCCGCTTTGGATCCTCGAACCCGTCGACGTCGACTCGGCCGCGGACGCGACGGACCGGACCGTCCGCCTGCCCCAGCCCGTCAAGGGCGATCAGTGGCTGGCGCTGGCCGCCGGCCGCTGGCGCCTGCGCACGTTCGCCGGCGCGCCCGCCGGACCGAACGGCGTCGAATGGCCCCCCCTGACCCTCGAACTGCGCGGCGGCCGCGCCTACGCCATCGACCTGACCGACCAGCTTGAACAAACCCTCTGGCAATCGATCCGCGATCGCCGCCGCCGCGAGGAACTCCAGCGCGTCAACCGCCAACTCCCCTCCGACCAGCCCGCCGCGACCCCGCCGGCGTCGCGACCCGCCCCCGCCTCACGCGCGCCGGCTGCCGAACCCGAAAGCCCGAGCGTCACCGTCGAAATCCAGCGCGACTGATCCGCGCTCTTGCACGAGCGGACCGGCGGCGGCCCCGCCTTTCGCTTGGCGCGTTTTTTCCCGGTCTGCTAAGGTCGGGTCGAATCAGCGCGGGAGCCCCACGGTGCCGTCAATCAAACACCATCTGCTCAACTACCTGCAGTTCCTCAAGGAAAGCGGTTGCCTCTACCTGGAAGGCCCGCTGCCGGCGCTGACCTTCGCGACGAACCCCGGCCCCGCGCGCAAGTCCTCTCCCCCGGCCCCGTCCGGCGGTTCGCTCCAGCCGGGCCCGATGGCGAGCGCCGCGCGCCCCGCG
>MVZB01000081.1 GCA_002068205.1 candidate division BRC1 bacterium ADurb.BinA292 | reverse complement strand
GTGCAGCCGCTGCCCGAGCCGCTGACCTACTACATTCCCGAAAAATGGAGCGAGGTGATCCGCGTCGGGTCGATCGTGGCCGTTCCGCTGCGGAGCGAGGAAGCCGCCGGCTTCGTCATCGATCTGGCCGACAAGCCCGACATCCGGCCACAACTGGTGCGGCCGATCGCGCGGCCGCTGTCGCCGGACTATACACTGGAGCCGGAGCTGATCGATCTGGGGCGGTGGATCGCCGACTATTATTTCGCCTCGCTGGGGGAGACGCTTGCCACCGTCTCGATGATCGGGCTGAGCGATGTCCGGCCGCGCACGCGCACGCTGCTGCGCCTGGCGCACGTCGAGCACTGGCTTACCCGGAACCGGGATCAGGCTCCGGACGGCAAGCGCGCGACGGCGGGGCATCGCCAGGTGATCGACGCGCTGCTGACGGCGGGCAACCGGCCGATGGCGGCCGAGGATCTGCGGGCGGCTGCGTCGGTCGGTCCCGGCGTGATCAAGACGATGCTCGAGCGCGGCTGGCTGGTCGCCAGCGATGAGATCGTCGAACGCGACGATGAATACGACGTGGACGGTCCACCGACGCGCTCGGAGGAGATCCAGCTGACGCCGCGCCAGCAGGCGGTGCACGACGAGCTGATCACGGCGCTGCACAGCGGCGCCTACCACGCGTTTCTGCTCCACGGGGTGACCGGCAGCGGGAAGACGGAGATATACCTGCGGGTGATCGAGGAGGGGTTGCGCACGGGACGGTCGGCGATCGTGCTGGTGCCGGAGATTTCGCTGACGCCGCAGGTGGTGGAGGCCTTCCGCCGCCGGCTGGGGGGCGTCGTCGGCGTCTATCACAGCAAACTGAACGCGGGGCAGAAGTTCGACCTGTGGCGACGGATTCGCGCGCGGGAGACGCGGGTCGTCATCGGGGCGCGCTCGGCGCTGTTCTCGCCGCTGCCAAATCTGGGCGTCGTGATCGTCGACGAGGAGCACGAGGCGAGCTACAAGCAGGATTCGACGCCGCGCTACCACGCGCGCGACATGGCGGTGCTGCGCGCGACGCGCGCCGGCGCCGTTGTAATTCTCGGTTCGGCCACGCCCTCGATCGAATCGCTGCACAATGCGCGCGAGGGGAAGTACCGGCGGCTGACGCTGCCGGAGCGCATCGGGCCGCACGCCTCGCCGGTGATGACCGTCGTCGATATGAAGCGCCACGTCAGCCAGGGGAGCGGGGAACTGCTGGGCGGGCATCTGATCTCGCCGCTGCTGGAGGAAGCGATCCACGAGCGGCTGCGCCGGGGCGAACAGGTGCTGCTGCTGCTCAACCGCCGGGGGTTCGCCAACCAGGTGATGTGCCTGGCGTGCAGTCAGACGCTGCAATGCCCGCACTGCGACGTGTCGCTGACGTATCACAAGACGCTCGATCAACTGATGTGCCACTGGTGCGGCTACAAGCAGCGGGTTCCGGCGGTCTGCCCGCGGTGCAACAAGGCGGGGGAGATCCACAAACTGGGGCTGGGGACGCAGCGGATCGAAGAGACGCTGGCGGAGAAATTTCCCGGCGCGCGGTCGATCCGGATCGACGTCGATTCGATGCGGCGCAAGGGGGCGTTTCAGCAGGCGTGGCGCGCGATCACGCAGGGGGAGATCGACATCATCCTGGGGACGCAGATGATCGCCAAGGGGCTGCACCTGGAGCGGGTGACGCTCGTCGGCGTGATTTCGGCCGACTTCGCGTTGTTTCTTCCCGATTTCCGGGCGGCGGAACGGACCTACTCGCTGCTGACCCAGGTGGCCGGCCGCGCCGGCCGGGGCCAGTTTCCCGGCGAGGTCATTCTGCAGACCTTCATGCCGCATCACTACGCGATCGATGCCGCCGCCCGGCTCGCCGAGGAGGCATTTTACGAGCGCGAGCTGCACATCCGCCGGATGCTGCGATTTCCGCCCTTCTCCCGCCTGGCCGGCCTGATCCTGTCGGGCAAGGACGAGCACCTCGTGCGTGACCAGTCGGCGCAGCTTGCCGGGTTTCTGAAGACGCTGGCCTATCGGCCGCGCTTTCGGGCGGTGCGGGTTCTGGGCCCGACGCCCGCTCCGATCGGGCGGATCGAGGATCAGTATCGCTGGCGGATCCTGATCCGGAGCGCGCATGCCGGGTTGCTGCACACGCTGCTGGGCGACGGGTTGCGCGAGTTCGAGCGCCACCACAAGAAATCGCAGGTCAACCTGACGCTGGATATTGATCCGCAGGATCTGTTGTAGCCACCGCCATGCGCCTGCTCCACCGCGATCCATCCATTCGGGCGGTCGAGATACCGCGGCCGATCGTACCGGTCGCGCTGGCGCATCTGTCGGGGATCGTGATCGGTCTGGCGCTGGCGGCGCCGCCGGGCTGGCTCGCGGCCGTGAGCGTGATCAGCCTGCTGATATCAGCGCGGCGGCTCTGGCGCGCGCGCCGGATCGATGGTCCGGAGCTGGGCACGGGCTGGCCGCTGCTGGTGGCCGTGGCCGCGCTGGGCGGACTGCAAGGGGGGGCCTTGGAACGCGGCGACCGCGCCGCGACGGCGACTATCGCGCCGCTGGTTGGCGAGAAGCTGGTCGAGGTGACCGGCATCGTGGCCGAGCCGCCCCTGGAGCGGCCGTACGGCGTGGAGATCCTGCTTGAGAGCGCGACGCTGCGGCCGTTGCGCGGGGGAGCGCCCGCGCCGCGGTCGATCGGCGGCGCGCACCGGATCGCACTGCTCGTTCAGGGCGAGGCGGCCGCGCGGCTGAGTGGTCGACCGCTGCCCGTCCCCGGCGCACGGGTCAAGGCCTGGGGCGATGTGCTCGGCACGCGCGCCGACACGCGGCCGGGTACTTTCGATTCGACCGCCTACTGGCGCGGGCGCGCCGTCGTGGCCCGCCTCAGCGTCGACCGGCCCGGCGATCTGCTGCTGGGCGAGACGGTCCGTCCCTGGCGATCGGCCGTCCATCGGCTGCTGCGGCGCGTTCAGGAGGGGCTCGCGCGCGGTTTCGCCTCGCGTTTGCCGGCGCGCCACGCCGACCTGGCCCGCGCCCTGGTCCTTGGCGAGGCGCACCGGCTGCCACCGGCCGAACGCGAAGCCTTCGGCGAGGTGGGACTGGCGCATCTGCTCGCGGTGTCGGGGCTCCACACGGGCGTCGTGCTGGGGTTGCTCGTCGTGCTGGCGCGGCTGAGCGGGCTGTCGCCGCGCCGCGGCGCGCTGATCGCCATCGGCGGGCTCGCCGTTTACATGCTGCTGACCGGGTTGCGGCCGCCGGTTGTGCGCGCCTCCGTCATGGGATTTTTTATCCTCGCCGGCCTTGCGCTGGGCCGATTCACCACGGCGCTGGCGTCGATCGCACTGGCCTGCTGCGTCACGCTGCTGATTGATCCGCGCAGCCTGCTGCGCCTCGACTGGCAGCTCTCCTACGCCTGCGCGCTGTCGATCATTCTGCTCGCGCCGCCGCTGGGCGAGCTGTTCGGCGGGCCGGCCGACGACGACCCGCTGCTCGGCGCGCGCCGGCGCGGTTCCCGGTGGCGCCATCGCCTGCGGCGCTGGATCGTGCTCCCGTTCGCCGTGACGCTCGCCGTCCAGTTCGGCCTGGCGCCGATCCAGCTCTTCTATTTCCACCAGTTCAACCCCTACGCGCCGCTGGTCAACCTGCCGGCGATTCCGCTGACCGGGGTCGCGCTGATCGGTTCGCTCGCGACCGGGCTGGTCGGGCCCGTTCCCGTTCTGGGGGCGGCGGCGGGCTGGGTCGGGCGGATCGCGCTCGACCTCTTGCTGCAGCTCAATCAGGCGTTCGCCCAGTGGCCGGGCATTCGCATCACGATGCTGCCGCTGCCGGCGCCGTGGCTCGCGCTGTACTACGCATTGCTGCTGGGCGGCAGCGGGCTGCTGACAGGCGAGGGGCGACGCCTGCTGTTGACGGTGCGCCAGCGCGCGAGCCTGGCCGGCTGCATGCTCGGGGCCGCGGCGGTGCTGGCGTGGGCGCCGGGCCCGCCCCGGGCGAGCGGGGAGATTCTCGATCTGTTCATCCTCGATGTCGGGCAGGGCGACGCCGCGGTCGTTCGTTTCCCGAATGGTAAACTGATGGTGATCGACGCCGGGCGGCAGCCCCCCGCCGATCAGGGCCGGCTCGTGGTCGCGCCATTCCTGCGCACGCTCGGCGCCGACCGGATCGATTGCCTGGTGCTGACGCACGCCGATGCCGATCACATCGGCGGGGCGCCCTACCTGCTGGATCACTTTCCGATCGAGGCCATCCTGGAAGGTCCCGACCTTTCCGATTCCACGACTTTCGAGGACTATCGCGCGCGCCGCGAGCCACTGCGCGACCGGGTCATCCGAGCCCGCTGGGGCGCATCGCTCAAGGGCTTCGAGCCGGTCGCGATCCATCTTCTGGGGCCTGTCCCCGGCCTGAACGACAACGACGCCTCGGTCGTCCTGCTGATCGATTTCGATGATGTGGAAATCCTGCTGCCGGGGGATTTGGAGCAGGCGGGCGAGCGGGCGGTGATCGAGGCGGGGTTGAGCCGGGACGTGGAGGTTGTCAAGCTGGGGCATCACGGGAGCCGCACATCCACGAGCGAGGCACTGCTTGAGGCCTTCCAGCCCGAACTGGCGCTGATCAGCGTCGGGCGGAACAACCGTTACGGGCATCCGGCGCCCGAGGTGCTCGCCCGGCTGCGCGAGTTTGGAGTGGCGACGGCCCGCACCGACCGCGACGGGACGCTCTGGCTGCGGACCGACGGCCGGCGGATCCAGCTCTGGCGCTACGCGGGCAAACGCGGCCGGCCGTGAAACGCGGCGGGGTTTCGCGTAGTGCGCGGTTTCGAGACCGATAGCGATGGCGATACCGATACCGATTTATCAGCGTCTGGTTGGTTACCGCGCGCGCTGGGTCTTTTTTAAGCCGGAACGGATGTTCTCCGTCGTTCCAGTGCGCTTCTTCGTCTTCGTTCGGGAGGCCGACAAGGCCCTGCTCCGCATCTTCATAATCAGGCAACCTTGCTGACGCCAAGGGCTTCGTGCGCCGCGCGGAGGAGATCCGCGGTGTCGTCCCAGCCGAGGCACGCGTCGGTGATCGAGACGCCGTAGCGCAGGCTGGCCAGGTCGCCCGTCAATGGCTGGTTGCCGGCCTCCAGATTGCTTTCGACCATCATGCCGATGATCGCCGGGTTGCCCTCGGCGCGCTGGCGCAGGACATCGTGGAAGACGCGCGCCTGAAACAGGTAGTTCTTGCGTGAATTGGCGTGGCTGCAATCGATCATGACGGCGTCGGCGACGCAAGCCGAGTCGTAATTGGGGCCGTCGTGCCCGCCGCGCAGGATAATGTGACCGAAGGGATTGCCGGTGGTGTGGACGACGCAGGTGCGTCCGGCGCCGTCGATGCCGAGAAAAGTATGCGGGCTGCGGGCGGCCTGCATCGCGTTGATCGCGGCCATCAGGTCGCCGTTGGTCGCGTTCTTGTAGCCGATCGGCATCGACAGGCCGCTGGCCATCTGGCGGTGGGTCTGGCTTTCGGTGGTACGCGCGCCGATCGAGGCCCACGAGATCAGGTCGGCGGTGTACTGCGGGGTGATCGGATCGAGCATTTCCGTCGCGGCGGGGAGGCCCATTTCGGCGACGTCGATCAGCAGGCGGCGGACCTTGCGCAGCCCGGTCTCCATGTCGAACGTGCCGTCGAGGAAGGGGTCGTTGATCAGGCCCTTCCAGCCGAGCGTCGTGCGGGGTTTTTCGAAATAGAGCCGCATCACGATCAGCAGGCGGTCGCTCAGTTCGCGTGCAAGGCCCTGCAGGCGGCGGGCATATTCCATGCCGGCGCGCTCATCGTGGATCGAGCAGGGGCCGACGACGACGATCAGCCGACGGTCCTCCCCGCGCAGGATGCGGATGATCGCCTCGCGCGCCGCCGCGACCGTTTCGTTGGCCGGCTCGGTCATCGGCAGTTCGGCCTTCAGATCGCACGGGGCGATCAGCGGCACCAGCCGACTGACATGGATATCCTGAGTAACCCGCATGAATGCCCCCTCGCGCCAGACTGCATTGGTTCAATGAGAATACGTTCATTGTCCCATGGAAGCGGCGGGCTGGCGTCCGCCGTCCCCGACGGGACTGGCCTGCTGAGCGGTCCGGCAGCAGGTGCTTTCAGACAGATTCTATGTCGAACCGGCCGAGTCGGGCAAAACAATTGCAGGGGCTGGCGGGATGCGTGTTGCGGTTTTGAGAGCCGGGGACACGATCAAAAGGAGGTTTCGGGAACATATCGAGAGCCGAGGACGAGGGACGAGAGCCGAGAGACGAATTTTTGAGGGGGGCTCTGGTGATGAGGGCGAGAGACGATTTTCTCGGTGGGCGTTGACACGGGAGGGAGGGTTTTTCATACTCAGGGAGTCCCCCCGCCCGGGGAACCTCAGCGGCCCGTTGCCCCGGGCTCATTCCCAGCGATTCGCCCCGACAACCGAAGTTGCACTGCATTCTTCCTCCTCCCGAACCCCGGCCATGGGCGCGCGGCGGCCGCCGACCGCGCCCCGCATGTCATGTCGCTCTGTTGGGCGTGTTGTGTCTGCTGCTGGCCGGTGGGCCGGCCAAGGCCCAGGAGAAGTTTCGCGCGCGCAATTTCCGGGTCCGCGTCGCCGTTCAGCACGAGGTCGAGGCGCTCGCGCTGCAGGGCCTGGGCGCGTATCAGGTCATCGCCGCCAATGGCCGGCCGCTGACGCAGATGACCGCCTTCGACCCCTATTTCGTGCAGATCACGCGCGGGCAGCCGGGCAGCCGGCTCTATCGGCTTGTGCTGCGCGAGCTGGACGCGCATCAGGTCGACCCCGCCGTCGAATACGCCAAAGCGGCCAAGGACGCCTATGGGTTGCCGGTCAAGGTCCTGCGGATGCCGGCGCGCGACCGTCACGAGAGCCGGATCATCGTGACGCTGGGCGAGTTCCAGACGCTGGAGGCGGCGCGCAACTACCATCAGACGCTGAAGAATGAGAAGGTGCGTTACATTTACGAGGACCGCGCGCGGGCGGAGCAGGGAGAAGTGCGCCTGTTGAACCGGCAGGGCTCGATCGTCGCGCGCGACAGCCGGTTTCTGCGCCTGGTGCCGCTGGACATCGCCGCCGGATCGCTCCGGCTGATGGAGCTGAACCCGAGCCGGTTCAAGGCCAATGATCTGCTCGAGGCGCGGCGCTATCGCGGCGAAGTGGAGCTGACGATCAACGAGGAGGGGACGCTGACGGCGGTCAACGACCTGTGGATTGAATACTACCTGTACAGCGTGGTGGGCGGCGAGATCGGGCAGGATGCACCGGTCGAAGCGCTCAAGGCGCAGGCGGTGGTGGCGCGCAGCGAGGCGGTGGCCAAGATCCAGCGCGGGATTGTTTCCAGTTCGTTCTTCGATTTTTTTGATACGCCGATCGCGCAGCTCTACCGCGGCAAGCAGGAGGAGGACCCGCGCGTCCTGCAGGCGGTCGACGCCACCCGCGGCGAGATTCTCGTCTGGAACGGCCAGGCGGTCGATGCCGTTTATGGGCATTCGTGCGGCGGGGTGATCGCCAGCGCGCACGACGTCTGGGGCGGAATGCATGAAGGCTATTCCGTGCGGCGGCTGGACCGGCTGGTCAACGACAAAGCCCCCGATCTGAGCAACGGATCCGACGCCCATGCCTACACGTCCAAGCCGACCGATGCGCTGTGCAACCCGGAGCAGGCGGGTTTTCCGGCCTACGCCAAGAAATATTTTCGCTGGACGCGGCGGTTCAGCGGGGCGGAGTTCAGCGCGCTGGCCGGCGTCGGGCGGGTGAAGGATGTCGTCGTCGAGCGGCGCAGCCCCAGCGGCCGCGTGACCCGACTGAAGATCATCGGCGACCGCACGTGGGTGGCCGACGACGAGCTGGAGATCCGCCGCGCGCTGGATCACGTCAATTCGACGTTCTTTACGGTTCTGCCGGTCCAGGATGAAAACGGGTATTTGAAGAGTCTGACCGTGTATGGCGCGGGATTCGGCCACGGCGTCGGGATGTGCCAGATGGGGGCGTTCATGATGGGCAAAAAAGGCTATAATTACCGGCAGATTCTGGCGCATTATTTCACCGATGTGAAGATCCGGCGGTTGTATCGGTAGTGGTTGGGATCGATTGCGACTGCGATACCGATAGCGATTCTGGGCAATGATGTTCAATTCCCTCAGGTGTTTACTTCTCCTAAGCCTTGGCGTGCTGGCTTCGGGCGTGGCGGCGGAGAGGCGCGCCGCCGGCGCGCCGGCCGATTTCATCACCGTCGCGGACGGCCAGTTCGTGCTCAACGGTCAGCCGTACACGGCCGTCGGCGTGACGAACTATCCCTTCACCAGCGGCAACATCGAATCGATCGAGCGCGTGCTGTATCACGCGCGCGCGGCCGGCATCACGCTGGTGCGCGCCGTCAACGTGTTCAGCGTTGCGCACAATTATGGCGCGGGCGGCGCCGACTTCTCGCGCTGGAATGAAGAGGCGCACTGGCGCGAGATCGATCGCCTGCTTGATCTGGCCGATCGGCTCGGCATGCATGTTCTGCTCGATCTGAGCGATTTCCGGACCGTCATCCTCGACGGTCTGAATATCGATCCCTGGAGCGCCGACGCTTATCCGTACTACGACGAAATGGTCGCGTGGGTCACACAGCGCGTGAACGGCGACAACGGCTGCCGCTACGCCGACGATCCGACGATTTTTCAATGGCTGATCTCCGGCGAGCCGGTGCCGTACGGGTTCACCGGCAACATCCACAACATGTCGCGCCATGTGAACGTGATCGAGGATCTGATTTTCCATGTGGCCGAGGAACTGAAGGAGCATGATCCGAATCACCTGGTGAGCGCGGGGGGGCTGCTGCATTTCAGCGGCGTGCCGCTGGACCGCCACGGCCAGGCCTATTGGCGGACGATCTGGAGCCATCCGGCCATCGATTGCGGCGCGATTCATGTCTACCCCGGGAGCTTCGGCGGCGAACTGACCGGCGAGTGGACGCGGCTCGACGAATACCAGGCCTACTGCCAGTCGATCGGCAAACCGCTGGTGCTGGAGGAGTGGGGGATCAACCAGAACGAGCATGACGAAGCGACGGAGATTGATTATCTGACGCGCGGGTTCGACCGCGCCTGGGAGCTCGGGATTCCAGTCAATATCTATTGGAATTGGGATCCCGTCGGCGGGTATTCGATCTTTACCAGCCGGGCCGAGCCGCTGCTGGCGATCCTGAGCGCCAATGCGGTGCGCTGGGGCGCGCCGACGCCCTTCCCGCGGTTCGCCGAAGCAGTCATCACCGGGCCGCTCTTGTTTGACTTCGAGGCGCCGGCTGAGGCGTTCGTTTCGACCGGCTATGGCGGCAACGCGGGTCCGCCCACCATCTCGGCCGACCGGGCGTGGACCGGTGAGCACGCGCTGGCCGTTCCCGTTTCGTTTCCGAGCACGGCGTGGAATTTCGCCGGCGTGCTGACCGAGTTCAACCCTACGCGCGACTGGCGCGGCGCCGGGTTCATCGCGTGCAACGTGTGGGTGCCCGAGCACGCCACCGACCTGTCGATCAAATTCATGCTGCACAACGTCGAGGAGGGCTGGATCGCCTACGTTCAACAGCCCGAAGGGGAGCGGAACAACTGGCTGCTGCCGGGCCAGTGGAATCAGGTTTACGGGGACCTGCGCCCCGAGTCGCTGGCGTTCACGCGCGCGGGGACCGCGGCGGCGCCCGGGCTGGATCGCGTTGTCCGCCTCACGCTGGAGATCCATCACGCGGCCGGGGGCGCCCCCTACAGCGGACCCGTTTACATCGACGCCCTACGGCTTGGCGATGCACGGACGCCCTACACGCCCGTGGGCGGCCATGTGTGGGGGAGGATGAGGTAGAGGAGACTAAGAAGATGGGGGAAGGGATAGAAGGGACAGAAGGGACGAAAGGGGAATGAGGGAGGTCAGACGGTAGTTGAAGTGCTCGACGAAGGGTGTGGATCGGCGGGTTTCGAGAGCCGAGGACGAGGGACGAGAACCGAGAGCCGAATCTTGGGGTGGGCCGTTGGGGCGATTCCGGGTTGCTCATGAACCTGCGGTTCACAACGGGGGATGAAAATTGGGGGGGAACGGCCGATTCGAATGATCCAGGCCTCGCCGGATCTAACAGCAGGGCAGTCCCGTCAGGGACGGCAGACTTCAGCCCGCCACTTCAGTGGCGGGAACCGGAATCCCCATCACGACCGAGTCCCGTAGGGACGGCAGAACCGATTCAGGCGATCCCGGGAATCGGAGACAAATTTTCGAGCGAGGACGAGGGACGAGAGACGGAGCGTAGGGGGGACGAGGTTTTTGTGGGTCGGTCTGGACCTGCCGGATCGGGCGGGGTATGCTCGCCAGCCAACGGCAGACTTGCGCGGCATTGGGTCCGTGCATCACCAGGAGAGCCGCAACCCAGCCATGTCGTCAATCCCGGACGCCTCCCTTCCCACCCCCGCGGCGGAGCCGGCGCGCCGCCATCCGGCCTGGCGCGGGTTTGCGACCAATCTGCTGATTTTCCTGCTGGGCAGTCTGGTCTTCTATCTGCTCAAGCCCCTCGCACTGGAGGGGGGCGACACGGCGCTTTACACCGAGGCGCAGTGGGTCTCGATTTTCTGGCGCGAAGGGTTCGTCTATTACAATCGCGAGCCGCTGGCGCATCAGCTAGTCCGGCTGGTTTATCTGGCCGTGGGCAACCTGCATCAGGCGTTCATCCTGTGCAGCGCGGTGAGCGGCGGGCTGTTTCTGGTGTTGTTGCGGGCGTTCAGTCGCGAACGGGTGGTCTGGGCGGCCGTGCTTGTCAGTTGCCTGACGTGGAATTTCGTCGGCCATATCGAGCTCTACGGCGCGACGGCGGTGGTACTGCTGCTGTATTTCATCGTGCTGGTGCGGGCGCTGGAGCCGACGCCGCGGGCGACGCCGGTGCAGGCCGCCCTCGCGCTGGCGCTGGCGTTCATGACGCACAAGCTGGCCTTTTTCTTCGCCCCCGCGCTGCTCTGCCTGGCGTTTCGGCGGATCGACGGCCGCTGGCGCGTCCGCCCGTGGCCCGCGCGCCAGTGGGAGAAGGTGCTGCTGATCATCATCGGCATGTGCGCGCTCGACCTGCTGCCGGCGATCGCGAACCTGCTCGACATCCGGGGTCTGCTTTACATCACGTTCACCGAAGGGCTGCTCGACATGCTCACGCCGCCGTCGCGCGGGTGGGCGTTCTGGGTCGAGTCGCGCAACGACACCGGGATGTATTTCCTGTTCACGCTCGGATCGCCGCTGCACCTGGCGCACTTTTTCGGGTTCGTCGTCGCGGGCGCGCCGGTCGGCCTGGTGCTGCTGGCGCTGAACTGGCGGCGGATCCGGTCGGCGACGGCGGCGCCGCTGGTCGTGGCCAGCGTGATCGGGATCGTCTGGATTTTCGTCTGGCATCCGCGGATCGGGTGGAAGGACTGGGATCTGTTCAGCATGGGGACGCTGCCGCTGAATCTGCTGGCGGGCGGCGCGGCGGCGGGGATGTTTGAGCGGCGCGTTGGTTCCGCGGCGGAAGAAGGGGCAGAAGGGACGTGAGGGAGGGATCACGAAAGACGCGAAGGGCACGAAAGAGCCGAAAGGGCATGAAAGGCGAAAGCAGACCGTTCGGTCTTGCAAACGCGATTGGCGACAGCGCAAGATATTTCACACAATCGGGCCGCTGGGACTTGGGAAACCGTCTAAATCAGCCGATTCGATGGATAGAGTGAACTCGCGCGACGACCCCGGCTGCCCCTCAGGATCGTGGGCGCAACCGGCCAACGGCCTCGCGCCCGCTCCACCTTCCAGCCAGGATGGCGCCCCATGTACCTGCAGTTCTTCGGTTTCCGCGAACCCCCGTTCAATCTGACGCCCGACTCCAAGTTTCTTTTCCTCAGCCATCGGCATCAGGAAGCGCTGGCCGCGCTGCTGTTCGGCGTGCAGGAGCGCAAGGGTTTCATCTGCCTGACCGGCGAGATCGGCTGCGGCAAGACGACGCTGTGCCGCGCGATGCTTAGCCAGCTCGACCAGCAGCGCGTGCGCGTCTGCGTGGTGCTCAACTCGTATCTGACCGACCTGGAATTGCTCAAGACGATCAACGAGGGTTACGGGCTGCCGTCGGAATCCGACTCGAAGAAGGCGCTGCTGGATCGGCTCAACGAGTTTCTGGTTTCCGAATTCTCGAACGGGAACAACGTCGTGCTGATTATCGACGAGGCGCAGAACCTGCGCCCCGACACGCTTGAGCAGATCCGGATGATCAGCAATCTGGAGACCGAGACGGCCAAGCTGATTCAGATCGTGCTGGTGGGTCAGCCCGAACTGCGGCGGACGCTGGCGCTGCCGGAGCTGGAGCAGCTCAACCAGCGCATCACGGTGCGGTATCACATCACGCCGCTCGAGGAGCGCGAGGTGCCCGACTACATCCGTCACCGGATGGCGGTGGCCGAGCCGCAGGTGGAGATCACGTTCAGCGATCAGGCGTATCGGCTGGTGCATCATTACTCGCGCGGGGTGCCGCGGCGGATCAACGTGATCGTCGATCGCTGCCTCCTGGTGGCCTATGTGCAGGGGACGTTCAGCATCGACGACAAGGTGGTGCAGCAGGCGGTCGACGAGGTGCGGGGGGAGACGGGGGGCTTCAGC
>MVZB01000080.1 GCA_002068205.1 candidate division BRC1 bacterium ADurb.BinA292 | reverse complement strand
CCGCCACTGAAGTGGCGGGCTGAAGTCTGCCGTCCCTGACGGGACTGCCCTACTGATCAGGTCCGGCTAAGGTGTGGGTTGTTCGAATCGGCCGATCACCCGCCAATTTCCTCCCTAGTTGTGAATCGCAGATTCATGAGCAACTCGTAATCGCCCCCGAAGGCCAACTCCGAAACCCGGCTCTCGGCCCTCTTTCCTCGTCGTCGGCTCCCGAAATCCGTCCGTCCTTTCCTCCGCCGTCCCCACCCGCTCACTCCCGCGCCGCCACGTTCTGCACCGGACTTGCGCGATCGTACTTGTAAGGCACGTGGCAACCGGTCGAGCAACTCCCTCCCGTCTCCGTCTTCTCGAACTCCACCTGCATCCGCCAGCGGCCGAACGGCACCTCCTCGCGGATATGATTGGGCTGATTGGCGGCGTGCTCATGGTGGCACGCCCGGCACGAGCGGCCCTTCTCGCGATTCACATGCAGGTAGTGCAGGTTCTGCTCGCCGTTGCGGAAGCCGGTGGCCGCCGTCTTTTCCTCCAGGATGATCTGCTTGTCATGGCACGCGAAGCACAGGTCATACTTCTCCGACTCGAAGCTGGTGTAGAAGCTGTCGGGGAACGCCTTCTCCAGGATGTTGGGGTGGTCCGATCCGTGCGCCTGATGGCAGGCGATGCAGTTGTCCTCGCGCAGCGGCCCGTGCAGGAACCGCGCGTTGCCGATCTGCGCCTGGATGTTCTCGATCATCCCCCGCGCCCCCTCGATCGTCTCGTTATGGCACGAGAGGCACAACTCCATGTTGTGCGCCTTGAGCAACTGCTCCTGGCTCGAGACGTGCGCCTCGTGGCACGCCACGCACCCCTTCCCCTCGCTCATCGGTTCGTGCGGATGCTTGAACTGGCTCATCTGTTTCAGGAACGGCTCGTGGCACTTGCGGCAGAGATCCTGCCCCTCGGCCACCAGAAAGTACTCGCGGTTGCCGCCGTGCGCGTTATGGCAGCCGGCGCAATCCTGCTTGACCGGCGTATGCACCGACACGGCGTTCTCCAGCTCGGCCTGCACGTCGGTATGGCACGACTGGCAAAGCGTCGCACGCGGCTCGACCAGCAGGTGCGCGTGCTCCGACTGGTGCGGCGTGTGGCAGACGAGGCACTCGCCAACGGCCACCGGCCCATGCAGCATGCTCAGCCCCGCGCTCACGTCCGAATGGCACTGGTTGCAGCTTTCGGCGCCCAGCCCGCCCTTCACGAAATAGCGGTTGCCGCCGTTGTGCGGATCGTGGCAGACGGCGCAATCGGCCGCAAACGGCGCGTGCACGACCGCCTTCGGCTGCTCGGTCTCGTGGCACAGCAGGCAGACCGGCTCGCCCCCCGCCGGCTTCTCGAACACGTGCTGGTTGTTGACCGGCACGTGGCACGGCTGGCACTGCCCCATGTTGACCGGGCCGTGGAGAAACTGGCCCTGGTTGATGTCGGCGTGGCACTCGGCCGTGACGCACGACGGGCCAAGCTGGATCGGCGCTCCGTCCTGCGCCCGGCCCAGATGCGCCACGCCGCCGAGAACCGCGAGAACCAGCGCCAGCCGCGGCGCGAGCCCCCGCCCGCGCCGCCGGTCGCCCCGCGCCCCGCGTTCTTGCTTCATCGCCATCCCCCGTCTCCCGCGCTGCATGATGATCACCGCCTTTTCATCCGAAGATCTGGTCAAACTCCGTCGTGATCGCCAGCACGATCAGCGTCACGCCGAGCGCGAACGCCATCAGCCCGGCCACCGCCCCCAGCAGTCGCCACTTGAGCGCCACCGGCGGCACGAGCCGCCGCTCCAGTTCGCCCGACTGCACCAGCCGGGCGTATTCGTCCCCCCGTTCCTCCTTCATCTCCGACTCGGTCATCCGCCCGGTCAGCATCACCATGTCGATCGGGAACTTCTCCGGCCGCACATGCGTATTGAAGAAATGGACCAGGAAGATGACCGACGCGGCCAGCAGCGCCTCGATGCTGTGAACCACCATCGCGCAGTTGAGCACCCAGCCGGGCAGCCAGCGCGTGAAAAACTCGGGCAGCCACAGCATCAGCCCGGTGCCGCCGATCACGATCACCCCCCAGATCTCGCCCCAGTAATCGAACTTTTCGAAATAGGCCCAGCGGTCGAACTTCGGCCGCGGCCCCAGCCACAGGAACCAGCGGACCATCGCGATGAAGTCCTTCAGATCCCGCAGCGAGAAGACCATCGAATCGGGGCCGAACAGGTAGCGCCGGCGCGGCCGCGGGCAGTGCTTCCAAAAGAAGATGACGAGGAACGCGACGTGCACGCCGACATAGGCGAACGTGATCAGCGCGAACGCGCGGTGCAGCAGCCCCATCATCGGGATGCCGCCGAACAGCCGCGTGATCCCCAGCGCCCACTCCGTATGACTGTACTTGAGCGGGAAACCCGTCAGCACCAGCCCCATGAAGCTGATGATGATCAGCGCGTGGGTGATGCGGTGGACCGGATTGAACCGCATCACCCAGCGCTCCTCGTGCATCACGCCGTGGAAACCGCGCGGATGGCGCAGGCGCTCCACGAGCGTGCGCTGAAACCAGAGCAGCCCGTGCGGAATGAACACGGCCAGCGTGCCCAGCAGCAGCGTCGTCATCACCAGCCACGTCCAGAACACCTCCGGATTGGCCGCACGGTCGCGCAGGTCGACGTGCGGGTCGAACTGAATGAAGTTGGCGTTGACCCCCTCGTGGCAGGCGCCGCACGTCGCCACCAGATTGGCCTCGGCCACCCGCGAGGCGGGGTCCTCCGGCGGCAGGATGTCGTGCGCGCCGTGGCAGCTCGAACAGACCGCCGCCTCGGCGTACCCCAGATGCGCCGCCTTGCCGTGGTAGCTCGTCAGGTAGCTCCGGCCCAGGTCGATGTGGCAGTGCGAGCATTCGTTGATCACGCCGAGCAGAAAATGATCGGCCACCGCCTCGACGCCGTGGCTGCCGTGGCAACTGGTGCAGGTGGCCGCCGCCTCATCGCCTTCCAGCAGATGGCGGCCATGCACGCTGCCGTAGTAGACCTCGGCGATCCCCTCGTGGCAGCGGCTGCACGTTTGCGGCACGTTGCGCGGATGCATCAGGCTGGCGGGATCCGCCGCCGGCAGCACGCCGTGCGCGCCGTGGCAATCCACGCAGGTCGCCGAGATCGACAACCCTTTCTCGAACAGCGCCCGGCCGTGGACGTTCTCGCGGTAGGTGGCCGCCGGGTGCGCCTCGGCGTCGTCGCCGTCGCGGTGGCACTCCATGCAGGCCAGCGTTTCGCGCACGGCGGCGGCGTGCGTCCGCGGCTCGCCGAACACCTGGATCTCGTGCGCCGGGCCATGGCAGTCGGTGCAGGTGGGGCGGGCGCGGCCCTGTTGCGCCGCGCCGCCGTGCGCACTCGCCCGCAGCGCGTCTTCCACCTCGGAATGGCAATCGCCGCAGGCGATCTCCGGCAGCCGCTGGTCGTGGGGCAGCCGGTCGCCGGTCTGGTGGCAATCGGTGCAGCTCAGGCCGGCGTGGACCGACCCGGCGAAGATCGCGGCCGGCGTGTAGAGTTCGTCGATCGCCTCCTCCGCGCGCAGCACCGGCTGGCCGTCGGGATGACGCACCATCGCGGCCAGCGCCTCCGGCCGCGCATCGGCGATCCATGCCTCGCCATGGCACTTCAGGCACTGGCTGTCGGCCATCCCCGCCCACGCGCGCTCGCCCCCCCCCGCCAGGCCGATCAGCCCCAGGCAGAGCGCCACCGCGCGGCGGATGGGAACGGATCGCAACGTCATCTCTCAGTCCCCCTCAAGTTCGTCCCTCGGCTCTCGTCCCTCGTCCCCGGCTCTCGAAAATTCCGCATAAGACCGCGCCTTATGGCTCGCTCCCCCGCCTAATACATCCGGTGCGGATCATGGCACACGGTGCACGCTTCCACTTCCGTCTCGCTGTGATATGCGCTCGGCCGGCTCAAGTCCTCCTTGTGGCAGTCCAGGCACAGCTCGGGCAGAGGCTTGTCGAGCAGGTGCGGGTAGGGCGATTCGTGCGCCCGGTGGCACGGGATGCACGTCCCCAGGTTGATCGGTCCATGGTTCCACCCCTCGCGCTCGCGCTGCTCCTGGTGGCAGCGGTCGCACAACGCGGCATCCTTGCCCCGCGGCGCCAGCCCGCTGGTCGGGTCGTGGCACGTGTTGCACTGGCGCTGGAAAACCGGCGCATGAACCGAGCCGACCGGCGGCGCCGCCGGCGCCGATAGCGCCTCGGCCGGCTCGGGGTGGAACAGCGGACTGAGTCCGTCCGCCGCGCCGGCCGGCGCGCCCGCCTCCCCCGCGCCGGGCACGCCGTCGAAAAAAAACGACAGCACCTCCTGCCGCCGCGGCGGCGCGCACGACGCCAACAGCAGGGCCAGCCCCGCCAGCGCCAGGCGGGACGACGCCAGGCGGGGGAGCGCCCGGTTCATGGCGCCGGCGCATCGTCGGATGCCACCGCGAAAAAATTCACCATCCCGTCGCCCTTCTGGCTGACGACGATCACCAGCCACTCCGGGACGAATCCGGCGGCGAGCCGTTCGCGCAGCCAGGGCGCCTCCGGCCAGGGCATCACGCTCAACCCGGCCGGCAGGTCCAGATGGCCGCGCGTGGGACCCGGCCCGCCGAAAAACAGCAGCAAGCGCCCCTCGGGATCAAAGATCTGCACGTTGGCGAAGCGCGAATCGGCCACATACAGCCGCCCGTCGCCATCGAGGCCCAGGCCCTTGGGCCAGGCGAAATTCCCCAGCGCCGTGCCGTGCCCCCCCACCGTCGCGAGGAATTCCCCCTCCGGCGTCAGTTTTTGAACCCGGAAATTCCCCGTGTCGGTCACATACAGGTTGCCGTCGGGACCCAGCGCCACCTGCGACGGCAGGTAGAATTCCCCCTTCCCGTTGCCCTTGGAACCGAACTGGCGCACGAGCGCGCCGCTGGCCGCGTCCCACACCTCAATCTGATGATCCTTGATGTCGCAGACGTAGAGCAGCCCGCCGGCCGGCGCCATGTCGACCGGTTCGGCCTCGCCCGGCCTCCCCACCGCCCGCACAAAGGCGCCGCGCGCATCATAAACCAGCACGGCCTGGCGCTTCTTGTCCGCCACGTAGAGGTTGCCCTGCTCGTCGAATTCCAGGTTGTTCGCCTGCTGCAGCTTGCCGTTGCCCGCGTCGCCCGGCAGCAGGCCCGCTTCGCCGGTCAGCAGGTTGTAGATGATGACGGTGTTGAGGACCGAGTCGCAGACATACAGTTTGCCGTCGCGCAGCGCCGCCGCCAACGGCTTGACCAAGGGGAACTTGAGCGGCGGCGGCCCCAGAATGAAATCGGCGAACCCGCTGCGCGGCCGCGGCAGATCCAGCGGCGAGGAGACCGAACCGAGAAACTGCACGCGCGCCGGCAGAGGCGGCGGCGGAAAGAAGAGCGGCCCCGGCGCCGGCTCGACCCGCGGCGCCCGCGCGCAGCCCGCCAGGCTCAGCAGCAGCGCCAGCGCCGGCAGGAGGCGGGGCCGGAGTCGGAGAGTGGAGAGTCGTGGGATCATGGGGCCGCCCCGGGAATAAGCGATGTCGCCATCTCGAATTCTATACAATAACCATACCAAAAGATCCATACATCTTTAAATAGCTGTGTGTCAGGATTTTTCGCTCCCCTCGTCCCCGCCCTCGCCCCCAAAGGCATACCAATAGATTCGGCTCTCGGCTCTCGGCTCTCGGCTCTCGGCTCTCGTCCTCGGCTCGCAATCCCCCTCCTCCACCCCGTTCAACGCAGCGGGGCCGGGATGCCGGCTTTCATCCAAGCCGTTCCATCCCGGCCCCTGGCTTCCCATCATCCACCCGAAACGCCGCCCCGCGCCCGCCGGCGCCGAACCCGGATCACTTATTGTGACACGTCAGGCACAGTTGGCTCTGAACCTGGGTCACGGTCAGCAGGTGATCGTTGACCGCCGCCGCCGCCGGGCCATTGTGCACGTCGTGGCACGAAGCGCACTCCAGTTGATTGTTGAACAGCAGATCCTGGGCGATCGTCCCGCCCATCCCCGACGGCGCCGACGAGGGGAGGAACAACTCGCCATCCTGCACCGCCAGCGAGTCGTCGTAGGTGAACGACACGGGGTGATCGTTGGTCAGCTCGTCGGCGCCGATGGCCGCGTCGCCCCCCAGGAAAATGACGCCGGTGCGGTCGCCGTAGGAGTCCACCGCGATCGTCCCGTCGTGACAGCTCAGGCACAGCCGCGAGGCGCCCGCCGGCTGACCCGGCGTCGCGTCGAGCGACGGGCTGTTGTAGACCTGGTAGTTCTTCGTCGTCACGTCGTGATTCCACAGCGGGGCGTCGGTCACCGTCGTGTCGGCATTGTGCGTCGTATGGCAGAAAATGCAGATCTGCTGCTCGGGGTCGACGCCGGAGAAATCGTGCGCCGAACCGCGGATCGTCGCCGGGGCCGGCTGCACGCTGAGCAGCACCACGGCGATCGCCGCCGCCAGCAGCAGCCCCGTGATCATCCGCCGCGGCCGGCCGGCCGGGCGCCGCCTCTGTCCCTTGCGCAGTGGCTTCATGGTTGGCAAGGCCTTTCTTTCGAATTGGATGATGGGCGGAAAGCGAGCGGCGCCCTCCGCGTTCACACCTCGCTCGCCGGCAGGCGCAGCAGGCTCTGCACCACCTCCCGGAACTCGCTCTCGCAGAAATCCTGCGAGAAATAGTAGCGGACGCCGAGCGACAGGATGCGCGCCCCGAAGTCGCGCGTGAACGCGCGCGTCAGCACGATCAGCGGCGCGTCCAGCCGCCCGCGCCGCAGCGCCTCAATCACCCGCGCCCCCTGCTCCATGTCCTCGTCCACGTCCAGCACCACCAGTTGCGGCCGTGGTTTCGGCCGGGCACTCCCCCGCGGGTCCTCCAGCACCCGTTCCCGCCGGACCACCTCGGCCGGCAGCGGCCGCAACAGGCGTTCGATCCGCTGGTGAACCGTCCGGTGGGGCGTGATAATCCATACCACCGGACCCCGGGCTGCATGGCCAGCCGACGCACTTGACTGATGGACCCTGTTGTCCGGCGAGGCCATGCAGCCCATCCCTCTTGTGCCCGCGGTCAGCGGTAATCCGCCCACCCCGAGGCGCTGTTCTGTTGCACCGGCCCGCGCAGCGCCATGGCCGGATAGTCGTTGCTGATCGGACGGCCGTAGACGCCGAAGTACGCGCGCTGGAGCAACTGCACCGCGTAGGCCGTGTTGTGCACCCCCAGGCTGCCGTCGAGCACAACGAAGTTGTAGTTGTAGAGCGCCGCCCGCTGGTCGTTCGTCAACAGGTTGAAGCCAGCCGCGTCGATGTTGATCTTTTCGAACGGCCCCTCCTCGCTCACACCGGGGAACTCCAGCAACCCCGGTCGCAGCAACGCCAGCAGGCCCTGCACTTCGCTCTGGATCCCCTCGCGCTCGCCGTCGCCGTCGTAGTCGCCCCGCGCCCGCCGGTCGTACGTGTCCAGAGCCTCGTGGCAGCCCGAACAGGCGTTGACCGCATTGGTCGTATCGTCGGCGGGGTCCGCCGTGCCCATCGTGTCGCGCATCGCGAAGGAGTGCGCCCCCACCGCCGGCGGCGTGATCACGCCCGGGCCGCTCTCGGTCGGCTCGGCCATGTGGCAGGCCACGCACGTGTCTTCCACGACCCGGATGTGCGCCGAGCTGGCGTTGAACGGCAGGCCGAAGTCCCAACCGTTGATCCCCATCAGCATGTCGCCCTGCGTCCCGTAGTGCGCGCCGCGCGAGCTGCCCAGCACCGTGCCGGCCAGGTTGCTGACGCGCGAATTGTGGCAGCGCATGCACAGCCCGCCCATGCCGACCATGCTCCCTGCCACCGCGCTGGTCTGCTGGCCCGAAGGGAACGTCATGTCGCCCGTCAGCCGCAACTGATGTGGATTCTCGCTGTAATGCGGGTCGTGGCACGCTGCGCAGGTGATCCCGTGGAACGCCTGCCCCAGCGCCGGCGTCTCGTTGTTCACCATCTTCTGGACGAACCCCTCGCCGGTGTGGCACGGCAGGCAGGTGGCGTTGTCCTGCACGTGCCCCTCGCCCGCTTCTTGCGTGATCGGATGCTGCGACTGACTCCACTGGTAGAAGCCCTGCTGGAATCCGGTGGCCGAATCATGGCACTGGGCGCACTGCTCGTAGCCCAGGTCGGCGCCGGCAATGCCCTTGCCCTCCTCGCCGAGCCGGCTGGGATGCTGCGAGCCGGCCCCATGGCAGCTCTCGCACTGGATCGACGACATGTCCTGCAGCGCGGCGGGCAGCTCGGGGAAGTTGTCCACGCCCTGCTCGGCCGCCGCGTGAACCAGCGCCGGGATCTGCGCCACGTCGTAACCGATTTCGAACGCCACATCGTCGAACCCATGGTTGACCGCCGCCGCGTTCTGGTTCCAGCCGACGGTGTGACACGGCAGGCACGAGACGTCGTAATGCGCGCCGCGTTCCCCCTTCAGCCGAAGCTGGAGCGCCTGGGCGTGGTTGGACTTGATCCATTCGGGCGCGACGTTCAATTCCGGCTTGGCGTTGTTGCCCCCGTGGCAGAACCCGGCGCCGCACTCGGGCGCCCGCGGCGCCGGCGGGTTGTGCGTATCGAACAGGCCCGCTCCCGCCCAGTTGGCCGCCAGGATCCGCCGCTCGTCGGGTTGGAGCGCCTGCCCGCCGCCGTCGGTCGACGTCAGCCGAACGACGTATGGGCCGACCTTGTCAGGCCGGAACGTGACCAGCTTGCCGCTGGTTGCGCTCAACTGGGCTGTGCTGTCCGCCGGGCGGCTGACGATCGACCAGCTGAACGTCAACCCGTCCTCGGCGGTGTGCGCCTCGAGATAAACTTTGTTCCCCACGCCGACGACATCCAGCCCCGAGGCGACTTCATCGTAGACGTCGTCCGGCGCGATGGCGACCTGCCGGGGCGTAACACCAACCACATCAATCACGGGCGGTCCGGCCGCGTGCTGCGCCCCGACCGGCAGGCCCGCGGCCGTCAGCGCCGCGACCAGACAGATCCCGACAAATTTGAAATGACTCGCTGCGAGTGGCCCGGCAGGCTTCATCAGGCTCTCTCCCCTCTCAAAAGGTCGTCCCGCGTCCTGGTCTTCGTGCTCGTCCTCGGTCGTTCTTCTCTTCCAGCAGCACTTCAAGGCGGTCCGGCCCGGTCGAGGATGATCATGCAGGATGCGTCGGGTCGGAGACCGCCGCCCGAACGGCACGCAACAACCGCGCCTGTTTAGGTTAATCATATCTTAATGATTGAAATATGGCCGTTTTTCCGCCTGTTTTTCCGCTCCGCTCCCTTCTTCCTCCCTCCCGGCCGATCCCTCCCGAACGGCGCGCTGTGACACGTTTGCCTCAGGCCGGGTGCTGCCGGCGCAGCTCCGCCAGGTTGATCCGGTGGCGATGAATCATCCGATACAGCGTCCGGCGATGGCACCCCGCCACCGTCGCCGCCCGCGAGATATTGAACCGCTGGTCGATCAGGAGCGACACCAGATAGTCCCGCTCGAAATGATCGACCAGCTCGGTCTTGCGCGAGAACAGGCTGGCCTCGTCCCCCTCGCGGGCGGCCCGTTCCGCCGCGCGCAGCGGCTCGAACTCCTCGGGCAGATGCTCCGGCCCGATCGCCCCCTCGCCCGCCATCGTCGCGGCGTGCTCCACGACGTTCTGCAGTTGGCGCACGTTGCCCGGCCAATCGTAAGCCTTGAGCAGCTCCAGCGCGCGCGGCGTGATCGCATCGACCGCCAGGCGGTTGTCGCGCGCGAACTGGCTCAGGAAATGCCGCGCCAGCAGCGGCACGTCCTCCAGCCGCTCGCGCAGCGGCGGCAGCCGCAGCGTCACGACGTTCAACCGGTAATACAGATCGCTGCGGAACGTCTTCTCGGCCAGCGCCTGCGCCAGGTCGCGATTGGTCGCCGCGATCACCCGCACGTCCACCTCGATCTGCTCGCGCCCGCCGATCGGGCGGAACCGGCGCTCCTGCAACACGCGCAGCAGCTTCGCCTGCAGCGCCAGCGGCATCTCGCCGATCTCGTCCAGCAGCAGCGTCCCCTTGTGCGCGAACTCGAACAGGCCCATCTTGTCCGAGTGCGCGCCGGTGAACGCCCCCTTCCGGTAGCCGAACAGCTCGCTCTCGAGCAGGTTCTCCGGCAGGCTGGCGCAATCGGCCGGCACCAGGATCTCCTGGCTGCGCGGGCTGAGCCGGTGGATCAGCCGCGCGAAGACCTCCTTGCCTGTACCGCTTTCGCCCTGGATCAGCACGTTGACGTCGGTGCGCGAGACCTTGCGCGCCAGCGTGATCACCTTCTCGATCGCCGGGCTGATCCCGATGATCTCGCGGCGCCAGCCCTCGTTGCCCGCCGGCGGCGGCCCCGACGCCCCCGGCTCGTCGCTCTGCTCGATCAACCGGCGGCTCAGCGCCGTCTGGATCTTGCCCAGCAGTTCCTCGATCGAAAACGGCTTGGTCAGGTAATCGGTCGCATGGCGCTTCATCGCCTCCACCGCGCTCTCGATCGACCCGTGCGCCGTCAGCAGGATCACCGGCAGCGTCGGATCGAACTGCCGCACCCGGTCCAGCACCTCCATCCCCGAGCCATGCGGCATCACCAGATCGGTCAGCACCAGGTCGGGCTGGTACTCACTGAGCAGCGGCTCCAGCCGCCGCGGGTCGGATTCGAGCCGACAATCGTGCCCGGCCCGCTCCAGCATCCGCCGGTAGTTGGTCAGCATGTCGACTTCGTCGTCGATCACCAGGATCCGGCTCGGCGAGCCCAGCGTCGCCCCGCTCATGGCACGGCCCCCTCGTGGATGCAGAACGACAGCACGATCGTCGTCCGCGCTCCCGGCCGGCTCTCCACCCGGATCCGGCCGCCATGATGCATCATGATCCGCTGGCACACGGCCAGGCCCAGCCCCGTCCCCCCGCGCTCCGCTTTCGTGGTGTAAAACGGCGAAAACACGCGCTGCTGGTCCTCCGGCGCGATCCCGTGGCCGCTGTCGCGAACGTGCAATTCCAGCACGTCGGCCTCTCCCTCGGCAACCCTCGTCTCCAGCCGCAGCACGCCCCCGTCGGGCATCGCGTCGCGCGCGTTGATGATCAGGTTGAGCAGCACCTGCTGGATCTGGAGCGGGTCGGCGAACACCGTCGGCAGGCCGGTCGGGACCTCGTTCTCCACCCGGATCCGCGCCCGCTCCAGCGTCGTCGTCGCCATCGCCAGCGCCTCGCGCACGCTCGTCGCCAGATCCAGCGCCCGCGGGCTGGGCGGCGCCGGCCGCGCCAGCGTCAGCACGTCCTTCAGCACCGTGCTCATCCGCTGGGCGTGCTGGCGCATCACCTCCAGATCTTCACCGATCTCGCGCAGCGTCAGACTTTCCAGCTCCAGCGCCAGGCAGTCCAACCGCCCGATGATCACGCTCAGCGGCGTCTTGACCTCGTGCGCCAGGCCGAGCATCAGCTCGCCCACCGTCGCCAGCTTGTCGGCCTGCTGCACGTGCTGCTGCGCCTCGAGCGCCTCCTGGTGCTTCAGATTAAGCAGCGACAGCAGCCGGTTGAAATTCTCCCCCACACGCGTCAACGGATCCGGGCAGGCCAGCAGGTAGACCTTGCACTGGTCGCAATAGCGGAATTTCCCCAGCGGGTTCTGAACTTCCATCCCCTTGTGGCACAGCGTGTTGTCCACATCCCAGCAACGCGGGTTTTCCTCGTTCGCGTAAGCCGGGCAGGTCTCCCGTTCGCACTGCTTGATCTCGTGGCACGGCTGCAGGTTCGGGTTGGTCAGCCGCAGGCGCAGCGCATGGGCCCCCTCCTCGCCCGAGAGGACCGCCGCCACGTGATCGATCAGCTCGGCCAGTTCTTCGTCCAGCGTCTTGAGCCGTTCGTCAAAGCAGATCCGGCTGTTGACGCGGTCGATTTCCTCCACGACCAGCTCGAACTCGCCCGCGTCGGACTCCAGCGGCCACGCCCGCAGCCGAAAACAGGTCCCGGCCGGCGCATCGGGCCCGGCGGGAACATAGAACCGTTCGGCCGGCTGGCCGTGCTCCAGGACGCGCTGGACCGGCCAGGCATTGCGTTCCGGCCCCGGCGGCGGAACCGTAACCCCGGCGCCGGTCGGGCCGGTAAAGAGCGGGAATTCCGCGGCGCGGTCGGGACAGTTGTCCCACAGCACCTCCAGGCGGCGGTTAAACATGCGCACCGCCCGGGGCTGCTGGCGCAGGTAGGCCATCAGCGTCGCCGGGAGCGTCGAGGGGAGGGGCGGTGCTTCGGGAGGGGTCATCGCGGCGCGTTCAATAGATATTCATATCTACAAATCATATGTCCCCGCCCGACCGCTTGCAAGCCCGTTCTTGCCCCCCGTCACGAGTCGTCCCTCGTCCTCGTGATCGCCCCCCAACGGCCCGCCTCGGAATTCGGCTCCCGGCTCTCGTCCCTCATCCTCGGCTCTCGAAAACCCGCGATTCCTTCCCCGCGTCCCACAACCTGTCTCCGCGTAGACCATTTTCTGCTGGTTCAGAAACCGGCTCCTTTCGGCGCTCTCCTCAGGCGGGCCGGCGGAGATCCATATCGCAACCGGAAGCCTCACGCCGAGACGCCGGGACGCCGGGAATCAAATCTCCAGCAGGCCCTGCCGCAACGGCGCCCTGCCCCGCTCCCGGCGGGCATAGCGCGGATGCACCGACACCTCCGCCGGATCCATCCGCC
>MVZB01000079.1 GCA_002068205.1 candidate division BRC1 bacterium ADurb.BinA292 | reverse complement strand
GACCGCCAGCGCCCCGCGCGCGATGACCTCCAGGCCGGCGGCCGGATCCTCGCCCGGCCGAGGACGGCGCGTCAGATGCCAGAGTTCGCCCAGATGCAGCGCGGCGACGGGGGGCGCAGCGGGGGAAGCGGGGGCTGATGAATTCTTGGAGGGCGGAGACGTGGGACCGGATTCCCGTCGGAGATCAAAAAAGCATCGAATGAAGGATTGAGGTCAGGACGCGACAAGGGCATCAGGCGAACAGCTGCTCGGGCAGCTCGATTTCGCAGGGGGCAGTCCGGGGGAGCTCCATCAGGGGTCGTAGACTTTCTGATATTCGACAATGAGCGGATCGGTGGCAAAATCGTCGTCGAGGTAAGATGTTAGGTCGTTCTTCATCATCTTATCCTCCCTTCGTAGCGTGTTTCATACGCTTCAGGCAGTTCGGGGTCCTCGTGGCTGGGATTGCACCAGTGCCGAGCGATAAATTTACGCTCTTTCGAGACGAAGATACAGAGGATATGCCGGGGTGGGATTTCTTCCTTGAAGGTGTTGGGCTCTTCCTTCTTCCCCGGTAGATGGTGGTATCTGGTCGGAGGGCTGCCCACATAAAACGGCCAATTCATAAGCAATGAAGGGCATTCCCCGAGCCGATTCCATCATTTCTGTGAGATATGAACAGATCCCATTTGCTCCCATCGGTTTTTCGAAAATCAACGGCCTCGATTCGACGATGTCTGCTAACCGGGCGGGGCTCGGCCGACACGGCCGAGGGGAAGCTTGATCGGTGGTGGAGAGGACCGGTAGACTGGATGGGGTTACAAGGGTTGGGCCTTGCCGGTTGGCGCGGCCCGGTGGGCCCTTAGCTCAGCGGTCAGAGCCGCCGGCTCATAACCGGTAGGTCCCAGGTTCGAATCCTGGAGGGCCCACCAATCGTTTCGTTCTTTGTCCATGGAGACGGGACGGCGTGGATTCGCGCCGTGCGGGGACGGGGTTCGAAGAAACATCGGTTTGTGCCGATGAATGACGGCGTTGGGGATGTTGGCTATCGAACCGCTGACGCGGTTCCTAATTTAATCGGATCGGTGCAGTCGTCGTGACATCTCCTGTCAGGAGGATTCCACCGAAAGACCCCGTCGGGGCTGCAATAACGGGATAAATTGACCGGTCCGGTGCTGACCCGAAGGGCTACCGGGTAGCAGCGGACGCAAGCATCTCCGGTCGCCCCTTCCAGGGGCTTGGATCGTAGGGGCGGCGACGCAGGGTTCCGGCCGTCGGCTTCCACCCTGCGCTTTCTTCCGGTCGTCCGCTTCGCGGACTGATGCGGACTATATGTTCGAATCGCTTGGAATCATGGGCTTGGAATGCTTGAGCCGGGCGCAATTTGGGGACTGGCAAGCATGCAACCCACGGCTTGGATATCGAACCGCTGACGCGGTGCGTGATGCGTGATTTGATCGGCGACGTTGATTTCGAGGGGTGGGGGGGAATTCGCAAGCGAGCTAGCCCTCGAAGCGCTGGCGGGTCTGGCGCGGGGCCTGGTTCATTTTCTGGCGGAAGAACTCGATCGTGCGGCGCAGGCCTTCCTCGATCGGCGTGCGGGGCTCCCAACCGAGTTTCTGGCGCGCCCGGGTGATATCGGGCCGCCGCGTCTTGGGGTCGTCAACGGGAAGGTCCTGATAGATGATCCGGCTGGTTCCGCCGGTCAGCTGAATGATCAACTCGGCAAACTGGAGGATGCTGAATTCATCCTGCGAGCCGATATTGATCGGTTCGTGTTCGTCGCTGTTGAGCAGGCGCCAGATGCCTTCGACGAGGTCGTCGACATAGGTGAAGGAGCGGGTCTGCGAGCCGTCGCCGAAGACCGTCAGCGGCTCGCCGAGGAGGGCCTGATCGACAAAGGTGGGGACGACGCGGCCGTCATCGAGGCGCATGCGCGGGCCGTAGGTGTTGAAGATGCGGACGATGCGCGTGTCGACGCCGTGATAGCGGTTGTAGGCCATCGTCATTGCCTCGGCGAAGCGCTTGGCTTCGTCGTAGACGCCGCGCGGACCGATAGGATTGACATGGCCCCAGTAGCTTTCGGGCTGGGGGTGGACCTGGGGGTCGCCATAGACCTCGGAGGTGGAGGCGAGGAGAAAACGGGCGCCCTTCTCGCGGGCGAGGCCGAGGGTCTTGTGGGTGCCGAGGGCGCCGACCTTGAGCGTCTGGATCGGCATGCGCAGATAATCGTTGGGCGAGGCGGGCGAGGCGAAGTGCAGGACGTTGTCGACGGGGCCGGTGATGTAGAGATACTCGGTGACGTCCTGCTTGATGAAGCGGAACTGGTCCGAGTGGATGTGATCGATGTTTTCGAGGCTGCCGGTCAGCAGGTTGTCGATGGCGACGACTTCGTGGCCTTCGGCGAGGAAACGCTCGACCAGATGCGAGCCCAGAAAACCGGCGCCGCCGGTGATGACCGTGCGAGGCATCGAACAGGTTCCCTTCCGCAACCGACAATGGCGGCGCGCCCGCGGCGGACTGCCCGGCACGGCGCCGGCGGCTCCAGGGAACCGCGGGCGCCAGGGTCATGCCGGGATGGGCAACACCGCTCAGGCGACCTTCTGCTTCTCGAAGTAGACGATCGCCTTCAAGTATTTGACGGCCTCGTTGAGGAGGATATCCTCGAATTCCCCTGATTCCGTAGCGTCCTGGTCCTCGCTGGAGAGGTTGTCGCGGCGGTGGCGCAGGAGCTCGAGCATTTGCTGACCGTCGGGGGTCTCCCCCTCGCCCGTCGCCGGGGCATCGGCGTCGGGAAGGGCCGGCGCGTTCTCGTCGGGAGTTCCCTGCTCCAGTTCGATCATGTCGTGGGTCGGGCCTTCCCGGGATTCGTCGAGCGAGCCGGTCGTGATTTCATCGTCGAGCGCGGGGGTTCCCTCGAGGCCCGGCTCGATCTGCGGCGGATCACCAAGCAGGCCATGGCGGAAGAGTTCGACTTCGTGACCTTCGGGCAGCTCGACGCCGAAATCGGGCGCGATTCCCTTTTCATGAATGGACTTGCCCGAAGGGGTGTAATACAGCGCCGTGGTGAGGCGCAGGCCGGAAGGTTTGGGATTGCCATTCTCATCGCGCTCGAGGGAGTGGCGCAGCGTGGAGATGGTCTGGACCGACCCCTTGCCGAAAGTCGTGGAGTCCTTCGGACCGATGATGATGCCGCGGCGGGTGTCCTGCATCGCGCCGGCGAAGATCTCCGAAGCGGAGGCCGAGCCATGATTGACCAGAACAACGAGCCACTGGTCGCAGAGCTTGTCGTTGAGGGCGTAGTACTTGCGATTGTTGGATTCGTGGCGGCCCTGGATCGAGACGATCAGTTGATTCTTATCGAGGAAGAAATCGCAGATTTCGACGGCGCGATCGAGGAGGCCGCCGGCATTGAAGCGCAGATCGACGATGACGCCTTCGACGCCCTGCTGATTGAAGTTGGTCAGCGCCTTCTTGACGTCCTCGGCGGTGTCGTCCTGGAACTTGGTAATGCGCAGGTAGCCGATATTCTCGTCGATGATCTTGGAGAAGACGCTCTCGACCTTGATCACCTCGCGGCGGATCGTGAAGTCGAGCAATTCGGGTGCGCCTTCGCGCCAGATCTTGACCTTCACCTCGGTGCCGGTCGGACCGGTGAGTTTGTTGACGGCTTCCATGAGGGAGATGTTTTCAGTCGACTTGCCTTCGATTTCGACGATGCGGTCCCAGGGCTGGACGCCGACGCGCGCGGCCGGCGAACCGGCAATCGGGGAAATCACGGTCAGGATCTTGTTCTTGTCGAGCGTGATGTGCAGGCCGACGCCGGAGTATTCGCCCTCGGTATCCTTGGTGAGCATCTCCTGATCGACGGGGGGCAGGTAGGAGCTGTGGGGATCGAGCTCCATAAACATGCCATTGATCGCGCCCTCGAAGAGTTTTTCCTTATCGACCTCCTCGACGTAATTGGCGCGGATCTGGGAGTAGATTTCGCTGAACAGTTCGGCGAACTGGTAGAAGTCGGCGTCGTACTGCTGCTGTTCCTCCATCGCGGCGATATGCTGGGGCATCTTGACCATCAGCAGCACGCCGACAATGACCAGCATGGTGCAGAGGACGAGAATGCGACGTTCGAGCGCGCCGCGGCGCGGGTGGAGGGGAGATTGGCGTCGAGTCACGTAGGGGTCTGTCTCCGTGTCGGGCGGAATCAGGGGTTGACCGGCCCTCGCGGGCCCATCGGGGTATTTTAGCAAATCGCGCGGAAGAGGCGCAATGGGGCGCATCCGGCAAGCATTGGGAATCCCGTGGATCGGAGCGGCCCGGCGGAGGGGGCGGCGCGGCACCCTGAGGGGAGAGAGGGATCCGGGGCGCGGCTACTCGTGGCGCAGCGCATCGATCGGGTCCATCATCGCCGCGCGGCGGGCGGGGTAGAGGCCGAAGACGACGCCGACGATCGCCGAGACGGCAAACGAGAGAATGAAGGCGAAGGGGGTCAGCACGGTGGGCATCGCGGAGAGCTTGGTGACCATCAGCGGGATGCCGGCGCCGAGCGCCATGCCGATGAGGCCGCCGCCAAGTGAGAGGATGAGACATTCGACGAGGAACTGCGACATGATATCGCGGCGGCGCGCACCGAGCGCGCGGCGGACGCCGATCTCGCGCGTCCGCTCGCTGACGCTGGCGAGCATGATGTTCATGATGCCGATGCCGCCGACCAGGAGCGAGATGGCGGCGATCGAACCGAGCACGATCGAGAAGACGCGCTGGGTCCGGCGGGCCTGCTCGAGCAGGCGTTGCGGCACGACGAGCCGATAGTCCTTCTTCGGATGGTGCTTGCTCAGGAGCGCATCGACGGCGTTGGCGACTTCGATGACGCGATCCAGTTCGTCGACCTGGATGATCAGTTCGCTGAGCTCGACCTTTTCGGCGCTGGAGGAGCCCTGGCCGGTATGGAAGGTCGTGTCGCCCTGGCGGAGGCGTTCGGTGGTGATCGGGACGAAGCAGTCGGCGGTCTGGCTGGCGAGCTCCTCGGCGCCCTCGACCGGGGCGCCCCCCTTATTGGTGTCGACGATGCCGACGACCCGGTAGGTGTCGTTGGCGATCTTAACCGACTGGCCCAGCGGATCCTCGAAGAGGAAGAGCTCCTTTGCGACGCGGTCGCTCAGGACGATGTGGTTGAAGCGGCGGTCGAGGTCGAGCTCGGTCAGGTAGCGGCCGCGGACGACGCGCATCGGGTGGTTCTCGATGAACCAGGGGACGGTCGCCAGGACCTTGACCTGCACCTTGCGGCTGCCGAACCACAAGTCGGCGGGGCGGGATTTGATCGGCACGAGGGTTTGGATGCCGGGGATGGTTTCCGAAATCCGTTCGGCATCGAGGTAGGTCAGGCCGTACTCCAGGACCATGCTGCGCGAGTTGTTCTCGGACTGCGCGTTGGGGTTGGGGGGCGGCTTGAGGCTCTGGACGAGGACATTCTGGCTGCCGAGGCTGCGGATCTGGGCCTGGACGTCCTGGCTGGCGCCTTCGCCGATGGCGAGCATGCTGATGACGGAACAAACGCCGAAGACGATGCCCAGGACGGTGAGGGTGGAACGAAGCTTGTGGGCCCTGACGTTGGTGATGCCGAGGCGAATGATGCGCAGTGTCAGGCGAAGCGAGTTCAGCATGGCGGCGGGGATACAAAGGACATAGGGGACATAAGTAATTCAGGCTTTGGAGGCCGAACAAGGGGACCAGGGAGGCTGGAGCGGAAATATCGCGTCAGCCTTCGCCCACCTTTGTCGGCGCGGCGCTGTCGTGGGCGAGCGGGGCGTCCGCGGGGGCATCGGCGGCGGGCTTGCCGGCGTCACGCTCCGCCTCGGCGGTCCGTTCCTGACTGCTGGCCGGTTTGGCTTCACCCTGGGCGTCTTCGGGGCTGTTGGAGGGGCGTTCGATCACGCGCCGGCCGCCCCCCTGATCCGGGGCGTTAAGCCGGATCGTGTCGCCTTCGTTCAGCCCGGCCTCGACGACGACGAAGCTTTCGTTGTTGCGGCCGATCTCGATCGGATGCTTGACGAAGCCGAGATCCTTGCGCAGCCAGACGAAGGCCTGATTGCCGCTGGTCGCGACCGACTGAACCGGCACGTAGAGGACGTCGTCGAGTTCGGCCAGGACGATTTCGCTGCGGGCGCTCATGCCGGGCTTGAGCGGCAACGTGGTGGTCGTGACGGCCAGATCGACGTTGTATTCCTTGACGTCGGGCATGAACCAGCGGCCGCCGCTGTTGGGGAGGACGCCGATCTTTTCGACCATCGCGCTCAGGCGCTGATTGGGCAGGGCGTCGACCATGACGATGGCGGGCAGGCCGACCTCGACCTGACGGATCATCGACTCATGGACGCGGGTTTCGACGATCCAGCTCGAGAAGTCGGGCAATTCGATCAGCTTCTGGCGGTAGCGGACCTGGGCGCCTTCCTTGATTTCGTCGTCGTTGCCGCGCCAGGAATTGCCGTCGTTGGCATAGACGACCATCCCGGCTTCGGGGGCGTAGATCACGGTGTTGGCCATCTGGTGCTCAAGGGTCTGGAGGCGGGACTGTTCGAGCTCGAGTTTGGCCTTGGCCGATTCGACGGCGATCTGCTTGGTGCGCAGTTCGCTTCTGCTGCTCAATTGGACGCGTTCGAGTTCCCCGCGGGCGGCGGCGACATCCTGTTCAAGCTTGCTCAGTTCGCGTTCTTCCTCGTATTTGACGAGGACGTCGTAGTCGCGCTTGGCCTTTTCCAGTTCATGGCGCTGTTTCTGGACGGTCAGTTCGTCGGCCTCGACTTCGCCGCGGCTGACGAACTCGTTTTCCTGGAGCATCAAGGTGCCTTCGAGGCGGGTTTCGGCGCGCTTGAGTTCCGCTTCGGCCAGGGAGATGGCGGCTTCCTTTTCGGCCTTGAGCCGCTGGAGTTCGCCATCGCGATACTTCTTGAGGTCCAGCTCGGCCAGTTCGAGCTTGTTCTGCGCGGCGAGCAGATCGGACTGGTTCTGGCTTTCCTGGATCGCCAGCTGCTCGACAGCCTCGTCGTAGGCGGCCTGGGCGGTGGCGGTGTCGATCCGCTGCTTGACGAGGTTATCGTCGAGGCCGGCGGCTTCGAGCTCGACGAGTTTGTCGCCCTTCTCGACGATCGTCCCCTCCGGGATGATCCAGATGATCTTGGCCTCGGCGTTGGAGATTTCGCAGGTGATGGAGCGGCTGTTGCGGGCCTTGATCGAGCCGGGGGCGAGGAGGGAAATCTTGAGCGGGCCGCGCGTGACCTTGTAGGTCAATTCGCCGCCGGCGTCCTTACCGACGGCGTCGTGCTCGGGCTTGGAGAGGCCGCGCATCGCCAGCAGCGAAACGCTGACGACCGCCAGCAGGCCGACGACGGAGATCAGGCGCAGGGTCCAGCCGCCGCGGCGGCGCTCAGCCGTTTGATAGCCGTTCATGATCCAGGTTCCTCGTCGTTGTGTCGGGCGCCATCTCGTGCCACGCGCCGCGCTCGTCGACTTCCAGGGCTTCGATGGCATTGTAGAACTCCAGCCGTGCGATCAGATAGTTAACCAGCTCGCGGGTGAGCTCGTTTTCGGCGTTGCGCAGGGCGTCCTCGGCTTCGAGCCGGTCGCGGATGCTGACGCCCTCGCGGCCCAGATCGAGGAGCATATCGACGCTTTGGACGCGCTTGGCGGCCAGCTCGCGGCTGGCGAGCTGGATTTCGTAACTTTGGGCCGCCTGGACCGCCTGCTGATAGGTTCGCCGGACTTCGGCGATGACCTGATTGCGGAGGCGGTCGGCCTGGCGCTCGCGGAGGGCCCGGGTGATCACCGCACGGCGGTAGTCATTGCGTTGGACCTTGCGGTCCAGGGGCAACTCCAGGTCGAGGCCGGCGCCGTATTCCCTCAATTCGTTAGTCAGGTCAAAGGGGTGATTCTCGCCGGAGTCGCGGATGACGTAATCGAAGCGGGCGTCGAGGACGGGCAAGAGGTTGTTCTCGGCGACCTTGAGCCGGCGGGCGGCATCCTCGGCCAGGGCCTGGGCGGTCATCAGGTCCAGGCGGCGTGCGACGGCCACCTGCTGCGCCTCCTCCAAGCCATATTGTAACTCAACGAGGCCGGCGTTGCGAAGGGCTTCGAGCTCGCGCTCGTCGGGGAGGATGGTCAATTCGGGGGGCAGGCCGAGGTCGACCTTGAACTGGTCGAGGAGGATGCCGTAGTCGGTGCGGGCGGTGAGCCAGCGGTTGCGGGCGCGGATTTCGTCCTGGCGGGCCTGGTCAACCTCGAACGGCGCCATGCGGTCGGCCTCCTCGAACAGTTCGGCGCGGCGGCGCAGGACGGTCAGGCGCTGGTAGGCCCGCCACTCATTGTCGATCTGGTCGTAGGCTTGCAGCAAACGGAAATAATCGTCAATACGGTCAATCAGGAAACTTTTTTCGAAGCGGGAGAAATCGCGGACGGCGTAGATGACGTTGCGCTCGGCCTGGCGCAGGTTTTCCAGATTGACGTCGGTCCCGGCGCCCTGGAGGAGGGGCTGGACGATGGAAGCCGAGAGGGCGCCGGTATCGACGTGGCG
Organism: candidate division BRC1 bacterium ADurb.BinA292; assembly: GCA_002068205.1. GTDB lineage: Bacteria > Sumerlaeota > Sumerlaeia > MVZB01 > MVZB01 > MVZB01. Next base: position 4,250 of record MVZB01000079.1, on the reverse strand, counting down.
CTTATCGCCGGTGTAGAAGCGGAGGAAATTGTTGGTCAGGCCGACGGTGAGGCGGGCGCCGGTGGCGAACAGTTTGGTGACGGCGAGAGAGGTCTGCATCTCGCCGAACCGCTCGGCGATGGTGCGCTCTTCGGTCCTCGTGCGCGTGACGACGGTCGGCATCCCCGTGACGGGGTCGGTCACTTCGACCTGTTCGGTGATCACGCGGGATTCGGTGGCGGGAACGCGGTTCATGCGCGCGGAAATGAGACCGGTGAAGATGGGCGAGAACTGATGGCGCTCCTCGGTCAGCTCCAGCGCGGTCAGGTAGAGGTCTTCCTTGGCGGTCTGGTAGTCCTCGTTGTTGTCGATGGCCAGGGCGAGCGTATCGCTGAGGGAAAGGACGAGGCCGGTGGTGGTGAAGGGATCGGCGCTGCGCCCGGCCTCGGCGTAAATGCTGCGGGTGAGGTCGGATTGGTCCGGCTCGATGGTAAACGGTTGGCGGGCGCCGAGCGCCTCCTCCTGCTTCTCGCCGATGATCTGGTAGGTTTCGCGATCGGCGAGGCGGTGGGCCAGATTGCCGAAGCAACCGGTCAGGAGGAGGCCGAGGCCGCAGATCGAGAGCGAGCCGGCGATCCGGATGAGGCTGGCGACAGAGGGAAATTGGTTGAATAGCATCACAGGCGTTGCCGGAAACCGGCGTTCAAGTTCGATCCAGGGTCCGCCGCCGTGGCGCTGATGGCCGCTGGGGGCGAGCGGGGCGTGCTTCAACAAGAGTCAAGACCCCGCCAAGCGAAAGGAAGTTTGGAGCGGCCAGCGTGGATCGGCCGGCGGCGCGAATCAGGCCGACGCGGGGGCATCAGCCGGAGCCCAGGTTGATCTCGACCGGGCGGCGCCCCCCTTCCAGATTCTGGACCGAGACGGCGGCCGCCAGTTCCCCGGCAATCCGCCGAAATTGCAGGCTTTGCTCGCAGTCGGGATCGGCCAGCAGGACGGGGACGCCGCTATCGCCCCCCTCGCGGACATTCTGGCCGAGCGGGATGCTGCCCAGGAAATCGATGCCGAGCTCCCTGGCCGTGCGCTCGCCGCCTCCCTCGCCGAAGAGCCGGTGGATCTTGTCGCAGCCGTCGCAGCGGAACCAGGCCATGTTTTCGATGATGCCGAGGACGGGGGTGTTGGTCTGCTGGAACATGGCCAGGCCGCGGCGGGCGTCCTGGGTGGAAACGAGCTGGGGGGTGGTGACGATGACGCATCCGGTGACCTGGACGAGCTGAACGAGGGAGATCTGGACGTCGCCGGTGCCGGGGGGGAGATCGACGAGGAGGTAATCGAGCTCGCCCCAGTCGACATCGCCGAAGAACTGGCGCAGGGCGCTGTTGAGCATCGGTCCGCGCCAGACGACGGGGGAGTCGTCGGGGACGAGCAGGCCCATCGAGATCATCTTGAGGCCGTGCTTTTCCAGGGGGACGATCTGATTCTTGACGACGCGGGGGGGCTCGCGCAGACCCATCATCGTGGGGATGTTGGGGCCGTAGATGTCGGCGTCGAGCAGGCCGACGCGGGCGCCGGACTGGCTGAGCGCGACGGCCAGGTTGAGGGCGACGGTCGATTTGCCGACGCCCCCCTTGCCCGAGGCGATGCCGACGATGTTGCGGACGCCGGGGGCGAGGTCCTGCTGGCCGCGGGCGCGGCCGGCGACGTCGGCGGTGAATTCGATCTCGACGCCGCGGAAGCCGGGGAGGGGCTCCAGAGCCGCGCGGACATCGCGCTCGATGACGCTCTTGAGGGGGCAGGCCGGGGTGGTGAGCGCCAGGCGGAGACGGATCGCGCCGTCGGCGATGTCGATCCGCCGGACCATCCCGAGCGAGACGAGATCGCGATTGAGTTCGGGGTCGTTGACCCGCGCAAGCGCCTCGCGCACGGCTTGTTCTGTCAGACTCATGGGGGGATTCTCCGGCAAGCGGGCCGAGGTCGGAGGCGACGCGTGGGGATGAGGGGGAGGTCCGGACATCGGACGCGTCGCTCCATATTGTAGCGTGAAGTGGGGGGTGGAGGCAATGGACCAATGGACGCAGTGGACGGGGTGGACGGAGGGGGAGACCGGGATATTCGGCTTGATCCGGGGGGCCGCATTTGACAAGTTCGCGGAGATGCCAAGTTTGCGGGGTTGCCATTCAGGCTTGGAGGAGGATTGCCATGCGCGTGTCGTTGCCAAGGGCCTTCGTCAGGCTGAGCGTCTGGGCGGGGCTGATGCTGCTGCCGGTCGGCGCAGCGGGCGAAACGCTGTCCTACGCCGACCTGGTCCATCGCCTGGTGGATCTGGAACGGCTGGCGCTGCTGCCGGCGGAGGGGGAAGTGTGCCGCCAGGCGTCGAGCTACGACCGGGCCAGCGTTTACGACGAATCGACGGGTCGCTATGTGAACTGGAGCGCGAACAATGACGGCGACGGGTTCATCCGGCAGGTCAACGGCCGGCAGGTGCTGGCCGAGATCGAGGGCCCCGGGTGCATCTGGCGCATCTGGTCGGCGGCGGCGCGGGGCGGGCGCGTGCGGATCTATATCGACGCGCAGGACAATTTTGAATCGGCCACCGTCAATCTGCCGTTCAACGGGTATTTCAATCGCGAGAACGAGCCGTTTACGTATCCGGGGCTGGTCTATCAGACACCGAGCGACTACGGCTACGAGGGGGGTTACAACAGCTACGTTCCGATCCCGTTCAACAAGTCGTGCCGGATCGTGGCCGATCCGGGTTGGGGGTTGTATTACCATTTCACCTACAGTCAGTTTCCGGAAGGGACGACGGTTCCGTCGTTCAAGCGGGATCTGCCGGAGGAAGGCCAGGCCGCGCTGCGGGAAGTGAGCGATTTTTTCGAGCGGCGTCTGGGGGAGGATCCGGGCGGGCCGCGCGAAAACGCGGAGACGACGGTCTGCGCGATCGAGGCGGCCGGCGGGGGGGCGGCGACGCGCGTGGCCGAGCTGAGCGGTCCGGCCGCAATCACGGCGTTGAAAGTGCGAATGCCGGAGATGGACCGGAAGACGCAGCAGCGGGTTCTGCGCGAGCTCGTGCTCCGGATCACGTGGGACGGGGCCGAAGCGCCGGCGGTGTGGTGTCCGCTGGGGGATTTTTTCGGCACGGCGCCGGGGATGAACGAATTCCGGGCGCTGCCCGTGGGCCTGATCGGCCAAGAATTCTATTGTTATTGGTATATGCCCTTTGCGACGTCGGCGCGGATTGAGATTGTGAATGACGGGGCGGAGCGGCGCGATCTTATGTTTGAAATCACCACGGCGCCGCTGGAGCGGCCGATCGAATCGCTGGGACGGTTTCACGCCAAGTGGCACCGCGACGCGTTCATCCCGGAGGCGGAAACCGGCCGCGCGATCGACTGGCCGCTGGTGAAGACGACCGGCCGCGGCCGGTTCGTGGGCAATCTGCTGAATGTGTGGAACCCGCGCGGAAGCTGGTGGGGGGAAGGCGACGAGAAGTTCTTCGTGGACGGGGAGAAATTCCCCTCGACATACGGCACCGGCAGCGAGGACTACTACGGCTACGCGTGGGGGCTGCCGCTGCTGTTTGCGAAGGCCTTCCACAGCCAGACGGTGGCGCAGCCGGAGAACCGGTATCACATTTCGGTCAACCGCTGGCACATTGCGGATAATGTTCCGTTCCAGACCGAGCTGGAGGCGTGCATCGAGAAGTATTATCCGAACAGCCGGCCGACGATGTATTCGGCGGTCGGCTACTGGTATCTGGATCCGGCGGGGACCGATCCGTACGGACCCGTGCCCGCCGAAGAGCGGGTCGATTATTACGTCATGCCCGAGATCTTCCGGATCGAGGGGGTCATCGAGGCGGAGGATCTGCCGACGAGCACGGGGGCGGGCTTCGCGCGGTTCCAGGATCTGACGCTGTGGGGGCAGAACGCGTGGAGCGGCGACGCGCACCTGTGGTGGACCGAGGCGCGCACGGGCGACCGGTTGAGCATCACGTTTCCGGTCGACACCGCCGGCGAATACCAGCTGATCGCGTCGTTCACGAAGGCGCCGGACTATGGGACGGTGCAGGCGTATCTGGACGGGCAGCCGGTGGGCGAACCGATCGATCTGTACATCTCGGTGTGGGTCGAGCCGACGGGCCCGGTCGATCTGGGGCGGCACCGGCTGACGGCGGGCGAGCACACGCTGACGCTGCAGATCACGGGGAAGAACGAGAACGCCGCCAATACCTACGTCGGGCTGGATTACCTCAAGCTGGTCGCAACGGGGAC
>MVZB01000078.1 GCA_002068205.1 candidate division BRC1 bacterium ADurb.BinA292 | reverse complement strand
GTTTGTGAACCGCCGATTCGCCCCCAAAGCCCGCCTCGGAATTCGGCTCTCGTCCCTCGTCCTCGGCTCTCGAAATCGAGCCGTCCACCAGATCAACCAGCGCCTGCGACCGCCGGCATCCTGGCCGGCACAAGCCCCCGCCGTGCTATCATCGCCTCTCTCATCCGCCCCTCACAGCCGCGCGATCACCGCCCGCACGAAATCCTCCGTCCCCCCCGTCCCGCCGATGTCCGCCGTCAGGTTCTCCGGATTATGCTCCAGCAGAATCTCGTTATACGCCGCCTTGATCCGTTCGGCCGCTTCCAGCTCGTGGATGTAATTCAACATCATCACGCTGCTCATGATCAGCGCCAGCGGATTGGCCAGCCCGCGACCCGCAATGTCCGGCGCGCTGCCGTGAACCGCCTCGAAAATCGCGCAATCGTCGCCGATATTCGCCCCCGGCACCACCCCCAGGCCCCCCACCAGCCCCGCGCACAGGTCGCTGATCATGTCGCCGTAGAGATTCTCCAGCAGCAGCACGTCGAACTGCGTCGGGTCGCGCACCAGCTGCATGCAGCCGTTGTCGATGATCAGTTGTTGAAACGTGATCCCCTGGCCCATCTCCGCATGCGCCTGCTGCGCGCATTCCAGAAACAGCCCGTCGCTCTTCTTCATGATGTTCGCCTTGTGGAACACCGTCACCTTCCTGCGCTCGCGTTCGCGCGCATATTTGAATGCGAATCGCGCGATCCGCTCGCACGCCGGCCGCGTGGCGATCTTCAAGCTCTGCACCACCCCCGGCACGATCTCGTTCTCGATCCCCGAATACAGCCCCTCGGTGTTCTCCCGGATGACGACGATCTCTACATTCTCAAAGCGCGTCTTGATCCCCGGCATCGACCGGACCGGACGCACCGCCGCATACAGCGCAAACCGTTTGCGCAGCTGCACGTTGACGCTCGAAAACCCCTTCCCCACCGGCGTCGTCACCGGGCCCTTCAGCGCCAGCCGGTAATGCTCGATCGCCTCGATCGTCTTGGCCGGCAGCACGTCGCCATATTCCTCGGCCGCCGTCGCGCCCGCCGGCAACGTTAGCCAGTCGATCGCGACCCCCGCCGCCTCCAGCACGGCCTGCGCCGCGCGCGTGACTTCCGGTCCGATGCCATCGCCGGGGATGAGACAGATCGTGTGAGCCATGCGGGTATCCTTGGCGCGTCAGTAGGCTGGGCCATGCGGCCGGCGGCCGCGCTCACCCCGACCGGGCTTTGGGTCGGAGATTGAGATCTTTGGGGTCGGAGAATATGGCCTCCGGGCCGCTGCCTCAGCATGGCAACTCAGCCCCGCATTGTCAAAGCCCACCCCGCCCCCCCAAAAAATCCGGCTCTCGGCTCTCGTCCCTCGTCCTCGGCTCTCGAAAACCGCTCCTTTGCCCCATCATCGCCTTCTGCCTCCTGCCCCTCGCCCGCCTTATCTTCTGGCACGCGACATGCATCAACCCTTACCCGCACCCTGCTTCCTTCGGGAACGCGGGGCGGACTCGCCGCGTCCATGCCCGGCCAGCCGATGTCCCACGATGAGGTGTCCCAACCATGACAATCCGATGGAGCGTGATTCCACTCTGCCTGATGACGGCCGCAGTCACTGCCCAGCCGCCCGTTCAGGAGGTTTTCCCCGCCCCCCCGGCCGACGGGGCGGTATCCAAGCTGACCGAGGACGAAGTCATCCACGGCTTGAGCGACGAACCCGGCGATCCGGGCCAAAGCACGATCGACAGGGAACTGGAAGCGGCGCGCGAGGCTTACATCGCGGAGGATAAGGATTCGTCGCTCCAGCACCTGACCAATGCGCTGGTTATCCTGAGCCACGAAGCCGCCTGGTCCGAGGGGGAATACGAGGCGACCCTCCGCGAGGCTATCGCGGAACTGGAAAAACTGGCCCATGAGGTCCAGGAAGGCCAGATCGAGCGCGACCAGATTGGCGACCGGTTTAAGGATGCCTATTCGAAGGTCTATGCCGGGCTGTCGCGCTATCACCTGAGCCGCGCCGAGGGAATGGTCCGGGAGCGCCAGACGCGCGAGGGCATCGTCCGCAACGACCAGCGCGCGACGGAGACCGAATCGGCCGCGGTGGCAACGCCCGCCCCGCTGGCGATCGACGTCGAAACAACCCCCGCCCAGACCACCGACGACGACGAGCATTGGCGCGTGGAACTGGGCCGCCAGATCTCCGGCGCCACCGAAAACGTCCGCGCCTGGTCGCGCGAGACCGGCCGGGAGATCCGCGATGAACCCGTCATGGCCGAACTGCAGGAAATCGCCGGCCGCATCATCGCCGGCACTGGCTGGGCCACCGAGGAAGTCGGCGAAGCCCTGAACCGTTTCGGCGAAAAGATCAAGCAGTACGGCCGCGACCAGACCGATCAGGGGCGCACGAAACAGTTGAGCGACCCCGATGAAGCCGCCGACGAACGCGCCGAGATGGAACGCGAAGCGGCGAAACGCGCGCGCGACGCCGCCGAGGAAGCGGCCGAGGACCATTGACGCCGGCTTCCGCTGCGCCGCCAAAAGAACACGCCACCCGCAACGGCCTGCGGCCGCGGCAGGTGGCGCTTGTTTTCGGCCCCCCTCCATTCGGGGAGCGGCATCCCTGCTTACTCGGCCGGGGGCATCGCCGGCGGCATCGGCGTCGTCCCGGGCGGCGGAGCGAAACCGGGGGGCATCCCCGGCATCCCAGGGGCGCCGGGGGCGGGCGCTTCGGGTCGACCAATCAGGTTCTTCGCTTTTAGCTGCCAGTAGAAAATAAAACTGGCCGCGACCAGCAGCACGACGATCACCACGATCTTGACCGGCTTGCTCATGAAATCTCTCCTCCTGACGTGGGGTGACGGTTCCGCGCACCTCGAGCTGGGGGACCACCCGACGGGCCAGCACTACGGAACCCACCGCGATGGTGTGACAAATATACCTTGGGCCGGAAATACGCTAGCTAATTCTGCGCGCGAGAGCGAAAAGTAACATGCGACCCGCCGACCCCGGCCCCGAACCCTCCGAATCGCGATTCGGATCGGGATCGCCATCGCCATCGCGATCGCCAGCGCCTTCGCAATCCCTCTCGCCCGCCATCCAACCGATCACCCCACGCGGAGCCCTTGATTCATGCAGCGCCAGCCACCTCCCTCTCCGGCGCGCCCTACCCCCCGGCCCCTCTCGCGCCGGCGCAAGGCGGCCTTCGCCCTCGCCGCCGCCCTCCTCCTGCTCCTCGCGCTCGAGGCCGGCGCCCGCCTCTGGCTGGTCTATGACCGCCATCTGCCCGCGGCCCGCCCCGACCTCGCCGCGCTGACCTACTACCCCGAGCTGCGTCCTCTCCTGCTCGCCGACCCGCCCCCCGGCGCCGACACCTGCGACGTCCTGCTGCTGGGCGGCTCCGTGCTGTTCGAATATTACGGCGGCCCCGCCCTCCACCTCGAGGCGGCGCTCGAGCAGCGCCTGCATCGCCCCGTTCGCGTCTGGAATCTCGGCCGCCCGTCGCACGCCTCGCGCGACAGCCTCATCAAATACCGTTGGCTGGATTCGTTGCGGTTCGACGCCGTCGTCGTCTACCACGCGATCAACGAGCTCCGCACCAACCATGCCCCCGCCGACCGCTTCCGCCTCGATTATGACCACGTCCCCTGGTATCGCGAGGTCAACGCGCTCGCCGGCCACCCGGCTGGCGGCTTCAGCCGGGCCTGCGCCCTCCCGCTCCTGGTCCGCTACGCCCCGCTCTGGCTGGAGCGCCAGCTCCGTCCGCGCGGACCGCTCGCCCCCGACGCCATGCCCGGCCCCGAGGATCTGATCCACGGCGATGACATCAAATCGACGGCGAGCCTCGCGGCCAATCTCTCCGAAATCGCGGCCATCGCCCGGCGCCGCGGCGACCCCTTGCTCCTCCTGACCTACGCCTGGTGGCTGCCCGACGGCTACTCCGATGAGGACCTGCTGCACGATCGCGAACTGGCGATCGCCCGGGCCGAGGCCCGCCCGCCCACCGTCGACGGCCCGCGCCGGCTCCCCTTCGCCGATCCGCTTTACGCCGATTTCGCCCAGCCCGTCTCCATCTGGGGCCGGCGGGAACAACTGGTCAAGGGCCTCTCGCTCCACAACGAGGTGATCCGCGCCGTCGCGCGCGATCACGCCATCCCGCTCGTCGACCTGGCGGCGCGGATGGGCGACTCCGGCGACTATTTCATTGATATCTGCCATCTGAGCCCCGCCGGCGTCGCCCGGCTGGTCGACGGCATCCTGGACGGTCTGACCTTGCTCAGCTTCCCCGCGGCCCCCGGCGATCCCGCCCGCCAACCAGCACACAGCACCTGACCCCCCCGCCGGCTCGGTGTGGAACAACAACCGATGTGGGGCTACCAGCCGGTGTGGGACCGGCGCCCTCGTCGGTCATTCTTTGACCCGCGTTCGCCGGGATGCCTCGAGTCTGGCCGTTCGCGCATCCCGCCGGGAGGCCAGAATGCAGCCGAGGGTTGAGCGCAGCGACACCACCGGTCTCCCGGCCCCCCACCCCCATCCTTTTTTGATTGACATTCCCACCAATTGTTCACATCTTAATCGTCGATATGGCCGCAATAGCGGGCGGCCCACGCCGTCCCCGCCTTCCCCCAATCGGCGACTTCGCTTCCGATCACGGGGTTAACCGGCCACCCACAACGCTCCGACCTGAGGAAACCCTACCCGGCGGTCCCCAATCCGCCTTCACCCCACAGATCCCGTCGAAACAGCCTCCACGACGTTCGCTGTCTCTTCCCGCGGGTGCGCACCGCGCGCACAATCGATTCCCGTTCCACAAGGAGGTTCCCATGAACCCGTCGCGTTTGAGGATCCATCTGCTTGCGCCCGTTGCGCTGGCCTGCATGCTGGCCGGGTGCGGCCCAAGCGTCGAAAAAAGCATCGCCTTCCAGGAACAGGTCTCCCGCACCGACTCCGTCGAGGAGTCGCTCAAGGACCTGAGCCGTCAGCTTTCGATGCTCGACACCGAATTCCAGCAGGTCTCGCGCATGGTCGCCGAGGGCCAGGGGGGCGTCGGCGGCGCCGACTCCAACGCCACCAAGGCGCTCGAGGCCCGCGTCCTGCGCCTCGAACAGGCCTTCCAGGAATCCCAGAAGACCCTGACCGCGATCCAGAACGCCCTCGAGGAGGGCAAGGGCGTGCGCATCGCATCGGCCGCCCGGGTGGCGGCGGCCCCGCCGGCCGAGCCCGCCCCGCAGCCCCGGGAAGTCAACGAGCAGGTCACCACGGCCAAGCTGAAGGTCGTCGGCAAGGGCTCTTCTCGCGCGGTCGCGGCGCCGGCCCCCGCCCCCTCGCGCCCGGCGGCTCAGCCGGCGGCTCAATCGGCTGCGCAGCCCCGGCCCGCCGTCCGCGTCGAACAGCCCGAACCGCGCGAGGCCGCGCGCCGCAGCGGCATCTATCACAAGGTGACCCAGGGCCAGTCGATCGATCAGATCGCCAGCCACTATAAGACGAGCGTCGGGGCGATCCGCCAGGCCAACCACTTGCCCGAACGGGCGCGGCTGATCGCCGGCCAGCAGATTTTCGTGCCGACGGGTCGCTAGAGGGAGCGGATCGCCGGCGCCGTCAGTCCCGCGGCCGTGTCCGCCGGACGCGGTCGCGGGCGGCGGCGATCCGCCGGGCCTGCGCGCGCGCCCATTGGCGCGCCTCCCCGGCCAGGTGCCCCAGCGCCGCCGCCTGCCCGCGCACGTCGCCCGGCTCGGGGCCGCCCAGGCTGCCCCGCCGCGCCAGCGCCTGTTCCGGCCGGCCGGCCGCATCCAGTTCCTCCGGCGTCAACGGCGGGTCAATCCCCGCGCGCCGCAGTATCTCGTTCAGCGTCGCCGCGCTGATCCAGCCCCGGGCTTCATCGCGGGCGACCGCTTCGGCCACCACATGATACGCTTGGCGAAACGGCAGATGGCGCGTGCGAGCCAGATGATCGGCCAGGTCGGCGGCCAGGGCGAACCCGGCCGTCGCCAGCTCGCGCAGCACCGGGCGGTCCGCCCGCAGCCCGCCCAGCACCTCGGCGAACACCCGCGGCGCCTCCCCCACTTCCTCCACCAGATCCATCACCCAGTACTTCGTCCACTGCGTGTCGCGGTTGTAGCCGGTCAGCAGTCCGCGCCCGACGCCGGCCAGGTTGGCCGCCAGCCCCTGCACGGCCAGCGCGCGCGCCCGCGTCACTTCGGCGAAATCCGGATTGCGCTTGTTGGGCATGATCGAGCTGCCGCTCACATGCGCGTCGGCCAGCCGCAGCCCGACCCGCGGCGGCGTCGACATGAAAATCAGATCCTGCCCCAGGCTGGCCAGATGCGACATCAGGATCGCCAGCACGCCCCCCAACCGGGCCTCCGCTTCCCAGCGCGTCGAGATCGCGTCCAGGCTATTGGCCTGCGGCGCGTCGAACGCCAGCAGCCGCGCGCTCAGGCGCCGGTCGATCGGCCACGACGTGCCGAAACTGGCCGCCGCCCCCAGCGGACTGACATTGATCAGCGGCCACAGCGCCCGCAGCGCCGCCAGGTCGCGCGTCAGCGCGAAGCCATGCGCCGCCGCCCAGTGCCCCAGCGTCGTCGGCATCGCCGGCTGGCCGTGTGTCCAGCCGGGGGCGATCGTCTCGGCATGCGCCCGCGCCAGCCGGCCCAGCGTCTGGACGAGCTCCGCCGTCGCCAGCGTCTGTTCCAGCAGCCGGTCGCGCAGCCACAGCCGCACGTCGGTGGCCGATTGGTCATTGCGGCTGCGCGCCGTGTGCATCACCCCGGCCGCCGCTTCGTCGCGCCGCGCCACCAGCCGCTCCAGATTCATATGCACATCCTCGAGCGCCGGGTCCAGCCGCAGGCGCCCCGCGTGCCACGCCTCCTCGATCCGTTCGAGCTCCTCCAGAATCAGCCGGCAGGTGCCCGCGTCGATGATCCGCCGCCGCTGGAGCATCAGGCAGTGCGCGCGATTCGTCCACAGATCGTACGGAATCAACTGCTCGTCGGCGGCCGGACGCCCCTTCACGTCGCGCCCCGAACAATAGGCCAGGACAGCGGCCGACGGGCCGCCGCTCGTGCGCTTGGACCAGATCGGGCCGGACGCGGGCGGGCTGGACATGGAACGGACTCCCTCGGGGATGCTGGCGCCGGCTCCCATCGGCGGCTGCACGGCCAATGCGAACGGCTCCCCATCATTTCCGTTGCCGGAGCCCTCCGCAAGCCTTTCGTTGCGGCCTCGACTGCACTCGTGGCAGGAGGACGGGGCCGCTTCGACCACTCCCCAAAAAAAACGGCGGATTCAGCGAAAACTCAGTGGCTTTCATCCCCGGCCGGCGCTATCCTCACCCCTTTTCTCCCGCTCGCCGGGTCTCAACTGGAGGGGTCGCCAAGCGATGAAAAAACTTGAGTTTCCCGACCCGTGACGCTATTTGAAAGGGACCCTTTTGGGAACTGCCGTCACTTCGAGAGTTGGTTGGATCTCCGCGGGCGAGCCGCAGTGAACGATAAGAGGGGTGTAAGTTGAGCCGGAACAGGTGCAAGTGGGCGATGGGCGCGGCGCTGGTGATCGCCTGCGTGCTGGCCGGTGGATGCGCCACCGGCGGTGAGAGCGAACCCCAGCCGGAGGACCTGACCCTGCTGGTCACGCTCAATAAGAGCGTCTACCGCCCCGGCGAAATCGTGGAGGCGCGGGTGAAGCTGGCCAACAATACTAACGAGCAACTCGAACTGCCCAAGCTGAGCGCGGCCGACGGCGGCTCGATTTCCTTCTGGTACTCGCTGGCCACCGAGCCCGACGCTTCGATGCAGCGCCCCCCCGTCGTCTCCCGGCTCGAACGCCCCGAGGGCCTGATCACACTCGCGCCAGGGCAGAGTGAGGAGCGCACCTTCGTCTTGACCCGCCTGGCCGAATACTCCGGGCCCATGCTGCTCCAGGTCCACTACGATCCCAATCCGGCCGGCTCGGGCCGCACCGAACCGAAGATCTTCAGCAACCCGGTGGCCTACGACGTCAAGGGCGAGCTGCTCTTTGGGCGCGATCCCTCCGGCTATCTGATGGAGGAGGAGGCGATCGGCCTGGCCAACGCCGTCGCCCCCGGCGAGGTCCGCAGTGGCGACGCCATCCTCATTGAGGATGAAATGGGCTTCTATAAGTGGTGGGTCAACCTGCAGGTCCAGCGCGAGGGCGGCCAGACCCAGACCCTGGCCTGGCTCGTCGATCCCTATTTCGGCCGGGTGATCGGCCAGGCGCAGCCCTTCCCCGAGAACATGCAGAACGATCCCCGCACCCGCGGGCAGAAAAGCTTGCGTCGCGATCCGAGCCGGCCCGATCGCGTCTATATGGAAGATTGAGGTGCTTGCGCCGTGGCCGGCGGGCCGCGCGCCGCGCAGTTTGCCAAACCTGGGGAAAGGAGGCCAGGGTATCGCCGATTAAGTGTTAAGCGCTGATTGCTAGGGCAGTCGCCTCGGCCGTCGGGCCGGGGTTGATCCGCTGCACCGCCCGCGTCGTCCGTCCCGGATCTCCTTCCGATCCGCCTCGGACTTCCCGGCATGGCCGCTGTCCACGCCGCCTTCAGGGGGCTATTCACGGTTCAGCAGACTGCCCCTTTGGCCCTGCAAGCCACCAGCAGCACTCATATTCCAATGGAGGAGCGTCACATGTACAAGAGACTGGCCTGGCTGTGGGCGGCCGGTTGGCTGGTCGCCACCAGTCTGGCGACCGCCGCCACGGTGGACGAAACCCGTCACCTGCCCCCCAACGACTACCCGTCCCATACGGTCAAAATCCTGCGGACCACGAATAAGGCGCAGACCCAAAGCTACGTCCCCGTGGTCTTCACGATGCGCAACAACAACCCGTTTAACGTCATCCAGTACCTGCATCGGCCGATTCAGCACGAAGAGGGCCTCCTCTTCACCTTCGTCTCGCCCGAGGGCAACGGCGGACACGTGCTCTATTGCGTCCCCGAATACATGATCGAGTCGCTCGGTCGGCTGGTTGCCGCCCTCGATCGCCCCGGCCTGACCACCTCGGCCGGAACCACCCGCATCTACCGCCAGCTCAAGCACCGGCGCGCCAGCGCCACCGACCCGGGATTCATCGAGACCGCTGCTTCGTTCTCCACCGGCAACGGCAATGAATTCCTGATCGACCCCTGGGCCAACGCCCTCTACTACGAGGACGCCGACTCCGGCGCCATGGCCCTCGATAACGCCCTGACCGACTGGCTCGACGTCCCGACCGCCATGGTCGACGTCATGGTCAAGGTCTACGAGCTGGCCGCCTACAACGACGCGACGATCGGTCTGGATTACATCTCCTGGAAGAATGGCCCCGGCCGCGACCTCTTCGCCGTCGGCCTCTTCTCCGAATACGCCAGCGTCGAACGCGCCGGCAGCAACCTGAGCGTCTTCCCGCCCAACGCCGATCCCTCGGCCCTCGGCCTGCGGCAGGGGCTCAGCACGCGCAACAACCTGAGCGCCAGCGGCTGGAATTACGCCTGGAGCTACAACGTCGATTCCTCCTTCTTCGATTACCTCCAGACCAAGGGCAAGGCCCGCGTCCTGAACCGCGCCCGCCTCTCGATGCTGAACTCCTGGCCGGCCTACCTCGATTCGGGCGATCAGGTCATGTCCTACGCCGTCGGCACCTCCAATCCCTCCGGCATCCGCGACTCGGGCGAGATCTTCCAGGCCAACACCGGCCGCCTGATGACCGGCACGACCAACCAGATCGTCACCAGAGAACCCGAGGATCTGGAGGAGCTGATCCTGAACCTCGTCCTCAACGGGTTCGACAGCGGCCTCTCCGGCCTCTCGCCGTATTCCTATTGCCTCGAACCGATCGAGACCGGCTTCTTCCTGGCGCTCGACAATGTCATCGGCGAACAGTCGGTCACGTTGGAAGTCGACATGGAGTGGAGCGATTACACCGCGTTTGACGATACCGGCTTCCCGCAGATCCAGTGCCGCAAGCTGCACATCGAGGATCTGCGCCTCGCCCTCGGCGACGAAATCATCATCGGCGGCCTCAAGCGCCAGGCCCACGCCGTCGCGACCCAGAAGGTCCCCTTCTTCGGTTCGCTCCCGATCGTCGGCTACCTCTTCGGCGGCGAGGACAACCTCAACAAGCAGACCGAACTGGTCGTCGCGATCAAGCCCGTCGAAATCACCTCCTACCAGATCGCCCGGGATGACCAGGCGGTCATCGACAAGGCGACCGGCCAGGCCGAAATCGTCGAGCCGGATACCACGATGGGCTTCGATCAATACATCTTCGACAAGGCCCGCGATGTCGAGGCCATGCCGTTCAACTGAGCGGCGGCCCCGTTCCATTCGCCTTTCAACCCTGCCACTGAATGAGAAGAAGGAGTCAGCTCATGACGACCAAATGGCTTACCCGAAGCATGAGGGTCCTGGGCGTGTTCGGACTGTCGGCGGGCCTGACTTGGGCCGCCTACCCCGAGTTCGAAAATGTCCAGCGGCTTAACGCCGATCCCTCCCCGACCAAGTCGGAAAGCAACATCAACGAATACACCTACCAGGACGAGCAGATCAACATCGTCCCCTCCGACGGCGTGGTCAAGGTCCTGCGCACCGATCAGAAGATCCTGATCAACGACTACGTCACCGCCGTCATCCCGATCAAACACGCGGAGCCGCGCGAGCTGCGCAACGTCTTCCGCCAGGTCACCGCCCTCGAAGGCGGTCGCGCCGAGGTCATCCGCGACAAGGAAACCGGCGAGAACTTCCTCCAGGTCATCGCCCCCGAATACATGATCCCCTATCTGCGCGACGCCGTCGCCGCCCTCGATGATTCGTGGGTCGAGGAATACAACGACGGCTCCTCGGATCTCTACCTCAACATGCAGCATCGCGATGCCGCCGAGGTCGATTTCTTCGCCGCCAACTACGCCGGCAACGACGGCTTCTCCACCATCGACACCACCAACAACAGCGTGCGCCGCTACGACGAGATCTATCGCAACGAGAAATACGCCGCCGCCGCCACGCTCTTCGACATCCCCTGCAACCAGGTCGAGCTCGAAATCAAGGTTTACGAGGTCAACACCTCCAATGACCTGAAACTCGGCCTCGACTACATCAACTGGCAGAACGGCCCCGGCCGCAACCTCTGGTACTTCGTCCAGTCCGGCTACAGCGCCGAGCAGCGCGCCTTCGGCCGCACCAGCGTCTTCGATCCGTTCCTCGACGCCCGCGCCCCGATCCATCCCGGCGTCACCGACAAGACGCTCGTCCAGGATACCGCCGCTCGCGCCGGCCTGCGCGCCGTCAACTACCTGTTGACCTCCAACTTCATCGACTTCCTCCAGGTCAAGGGCAAGGCCCGCGCGATCGATCACCAGACCATCACCCTTTGCAGTGGGTCGTCCGGTTCGATCGGCACCCTGGACCAGGTCCTGGCGTTCGTCGACAACATGAACGACATCACCGACTTCGCGGATGAGAACCCGACCTACATCCGCCGGCAGAACAACGGCATCGGCGTCCCCGATTCCACCCCCAATCTGCTCGCCAAGACCGGTTTCGGCGATGGGTTGGACCAGTTCTTCCTCGACGTCAACGGCAACGGCATCCGCGACTTCATCGACGAGAACAACAACGGCGTCCGCGACTTCATCGACCTGAACAACGACGGCATCCGCCAGGAAAACGAGCCGTTCACCGAGCCGCTCGAGGACCTGCTGGGCGACTCGCCCTCCTCCGTCCGCGTCCAGGATTCGACCCGCCGGCTGCACTATGAAAACGCCGGCACCGTCGGCATGAAAGTCTGCGTCACCCCCTACGTCGGCCTCGAGTCCATGGAGCTCGATATCGACCTCGATATCGGCGAGATGAACGGCATCGCCCCCAACGGCACGCCGATCATCAACTTCCGCTCGCTCGCGACCACCGTCCGCCTGATGGACGGCCAGCCCTTCGTTCTGGCCGCGCTTAAGCAGGTCAACGACGTCAAGAGCACCGCCAAGGCCCCGTTCCTCGGCAGCATCCCCGTCGTCGGCTACCTCTTCGGCGGCGAGACCGACGTGAAGCGCGAGAACGACGTCGTCATCACGATCACGCCGCACTTCCAGCTTTCCGATCAGGTCAAGCTCTACAAGCCGCCCAGAATCGACACGCTGCAGATGATCATCGACGGCACCCTGCCCCAGGGCGCCCCGGCGATCGACTACGGCTACGATCAGTGGCTGCTTGACTGCGGCCACAAGGATCACGCCGCGGCCAACGCCGGCGCCGATGAGGACATGAGCTGAATCTCGGCCCGCGGGGCCCCGCGGCTCCGCACCGTCTGATTCAAACCCAACCGGCAGCCGCCTTCACCGGCGACTGCCGGTTGCTTTTTTTACGGCATGCGGCTTGCTCTGGTTCGATTCCGATGACGCCCACCCATCGGAGGAGGCAAACCATGGGCAGCCCACGCGAAGAAAAACCCCGCCGGACCCCGGCGCGCCGCATCGACGACGACCCCCGCCGGACGGGCCGCGCCGACGAACCCTCGAACCCCGCCCGCAGCGGCAACAACCGGACGGCCAGCCACGTCGAGAATCCCGTCCGCGACGAGGAGGATCCCCGCATCAAGAGCAAGCCGGGCCAGCCCCTCCACAGCAAAAAGGAAGATATGGATCACGTGTAATGCCCCCGCGCCGCCGCGCGCAACGCCCTCAGCCCAGCCCGATCAGGCCGCGCCGCGCCAGCAGCAGCGCGAACCGCAATGTCGCCTCGCGGCTCGCCTCGCGTTCAAACCCGAACCGCTCGCGCATCCGCTCCTCGATCGTCTCCAGCGTATCGATTCCGTTGATCAAGCCCCAGAAAAACGCCCCCCGCGCATCCAGCTCGACCTGGATAAAAACCGACCGGCCCAGCTTGCGATCGAGCCAGCCGCGCACGCCTCCGCGCGCCGGCCGCCGGCGGCGGAGCTGCACGCGCTCCCCCCCCTCC
>MVZB01000077.1 GCA_002068205.1 candidate division BRC1 bacterium ADurb.BinA292 | reverse complement strand
CGAATATGAGTCAACGACCTTCTCAGTCCGCCCGCAACCCCCTTTCCCCGGTAACCTTTAATATGAGTCAATTCGCTCGCTTTTGATGGCGCTTGACCACCTGCGATGTCGGCATTATCATATGATAACATCGGGTGTTGCCGGGCGCACCACGATCGGCCGGTCACGGATTGCCGCCCCCAACCAAGAACGATGGCGCCAGCCCCCGCGGGCCGGCGCGCTGAAGCTGAAAGCGAGAAACCCAGGCATCCTCCCGGAAATGCCCGACTGTCGAACCAGAATGGGAAAAAAGACAACCTCCTCCAACTCCACTCAGGTCAGCACCAAACGCATTGCTGAGATCGTCGGCCTGGCGCGCTCCACGGTGGTGCGCGCCCTGCGCAACGATCCGATGATCAAGGCCGAGACGATCCAGCGTGTCCAGCTTGTGGCGCAGCAGATGGGCTACAAGCATAATCACATCGCCCGCAGCCTGGCCTCGGGCAAAACCAACATCATCGGCTGCATCGTCCCCAACGTCGCCAACCCGTTCTTCGCCGACATGATCACCGAGATCACCACGCGCCTGGCGGAGGCCAGGCGCAGCGTCCTGCTCGGCGTCACCAACGACTCCAACGCCGTCGAGGAGATGTATCTCGAAACGTTCATGAACTACCGCGTCGACGGCATCCTGCTGGCCACGTCGCGCGAACAGTATGACCAGGAATATCACCGGCGCCTGAAGGACGCCGCCAGCCCCGTCGTCTTCATCGGCGAGGGCGAGCCGATCGGCGTCGACAGCGTCCGCGCCGACGATGAAACGGGCCTGTATGAATTGATCTGCTTCCTCAAGCAGAACGGCTACGAACGGATCGCGTTCATTGGCGATCTGGAGGCCGAACTCCATCACAGCTGGTTGGGGCGCGTCGACGGCTACAAGCGCGGCCTGCTGGAGAATAACCTGTATTACGACCCGCAATATCTGTGCGACTGCCCGCGCGCGGCGGATCTGCCCGCGGTCCTCGACCGCCTGATGCGTCTGCCCAAACCGCCCGAGGTGGTCTGCGCCGGCAACGACCGGCTGGCCATCGAATTGATCCATCTGCTGCACAAGCGGGGGATGCGGATCCCGGAGGATCTGGCGGTCGTGGGATTTGACAATATCTCGATGGCCAGTGAAATGAGCCCGCGCTTGACGACCGTTGACCTGCACATCAAGGGGATCACCAACACGGCCGTCGAGCGGCTGTTGGAGCGAATCAGGAGCCGCCAGGCCGGCGAGGATCTGGAAGATGCCGGGAAATACCATGTACGCATCAAACCCGAATTGTGCATTCGCGAGACGACTCGCGTGCTGGCGGGCAATGCCACGCGGCGCAAGCGCCCTGTCGAAGTCGGATAACGGGGGACGGATCTGATGCCTCTCAAACTGCTCACGACGCGGGCCTGCGGGCTCCTGATCTGCCTGGCGCTGGGGCTGGCGGCCTGCTCCAAGACGCCAGATAATGCCGTGGTGCTCTATCTGCGGATGGGGTCGCCCGTTGAGCAGGGGATCTGGCACGAGGCGGTCACCGCCATCGAGGAAAAATATCCCGACATCAAGATCAAGGTCCTCAATGTCCCCTACGAGGCCTACTGGACGAAGTTCTTTACCCTCACCGCGTCGGGCAATCCGCCCGACATTGTGTTGATGGAATCGGGCTTCTATCCGGGGTTCGTCAAGAAGAATGCCCTGATGGATCTGACCGACCGGGTCAACGCCAGCGAGCTGATCAGCCTCGACGCCTACCATCACACGCCGCTCGAATGGCTTCAGATCGATGAGCGGCTCTACGGCCTGCCGTGCGACACGGCCGTCATCATCCCGTTCTTCAACCTCGACATGTTCGAGGAAGCGGGTGTCGAAGTGCCCGGCCCCGACTGGACGTGGGACGACTATCTGGAGATCGCGCGCAAGCTGACCCGCGATCGCGATGGCGACGGCAACATCGACGTCTGGGGCAGCGCCCTGCCCCCGTGGGAGCTGGCGATCTGGTCGTTCGGCGGCGACAGCGTGGACGACCCGAAGAATCCGACCCGCTGCACGTTCGACGATCCGAAGGTCATCGAAGCGATCCAGTGGATTGCCGACATGCGGCTGAAGCATGGGGCGACGATCCGCGAGGCCGTGCAAACCGCCCAGATCGATCCGTTCCAGTCCGGCCAGGTGGCGATCACCTGGAACGGTCACTGGGCCGTTCCCGAGTATATCGCCCGCGCAAACTTCAAGTGGGATGTCGCGATGCCGCCGATCGGCCCGGCCGGCCGGGCGATCGCCAATTTCGGTTCATGCTTCTCCATCCCGGCCGAGGCAAAGCATCCCGAGCAGGCGTGGAAGGTGATAGAATTCATCTGCGGCGGCGAGGGCGCCCGCATGTTCGCCATGAAAAACATCATGACGCCGGTCTTCCTCGAGGTCGCCAACAGCCCCGAATTCCACAACCTTAATCCCCCCGATCATCAGAAGTATTTCATCGATGCGCTCGACTTCGGACGCCTGCGGCCTGAGACCTCGGCCTATCAGGAACTGGTCAGCATGATCAACATGGAGCTGGAGCACGTGTGGGCCGGCGAGGCGGGCGTCGAGGAAGTCTGCCGGCGGATCGCGACGAAGGGCACGCGCATCCTCAACGAAGCCCGGTAGCCGGCGCGGATTCGCGCGAGCGGGTTCACCCCATTCCAAACCAGAATCCGTCGGATCGGGTCGATCCGACGGATTTTTTTTCCGCTCCTGCGCCGCGGCTTTCGCTTCAGGACAGGCCGTACAGCGCCAGCACGTTCTCCACGGGCGTATCGGCCTGCACATGATGCGCGGGCGCCAGAATGTAGCCCCCATCCCGGCCGAGGATGCCGGTCACCCGCTCAACCTCGCGCCGCACCTGTTTCGGCGTGCCGCGCGGCAGCAGTTCCTGGATGTCGATGCCGCCATGGAACGTCAGGCGGTCGCCGTAGCGCTCCTTGAGCCGTTCCAGATCCATCCCCGCCGCCAGCGGCTGCACCGGGTTGAGGACGTCGAGCCCCAGGTCGATCAGCTCGTCGATCAGCGGCGCCACCGCTCCGCAGCAGTGCAGCATCAGCGGCTTGCCGTAGCCCTTGGCGGCGGCAAACAGCCGCTCCTGCCGCGGCCGGATGAGCTGGCCCCACATGTCGGCCGACATCAGCAGCGCCTGCTGCGAGGCGACGTCGTCGTACGTGTACACCATGTCGATCAGGTCGCCCGCCGCGGCCATCACGCGCGCCAGATTTTCCAGATGGATTTCCAGAATGCGGTCCATGATGTAGCCGGCGATGTCGGGCGCGACGACCAGATCGAGCAGCATGCGGTCGAAACCGCGCAGCGACCAGGCCGTCTCGAAGATCGATCCGCAGCGCCAGCGCAGGTGGTATTCCCGATTGGGATTGACGCGCTCGATCACCGCGCGCAGCTGGCTGAAGTCCCACCAGTCGGGTGAGGGCCAGGCGTAGCGCGCCAGATCCTCGACTGATTCCGCCCCCGCCAGCGGATAATCGCTCAGTTCCTCATAGGTGGAATACTCATTGACGGTGATCGTGCGGCGGGCGCCCCACGGATCGAGGTAGCTGTCGGACGCGAGCGGGCGCTTCCAGGCGCGGTGGGCGCGCGGCGCATCGGCCGGCGTGTCGGGCGGGCGGAAGAACGCCTCCCAGTCATAGGAGACAATGCGGCAGTCGGTGTCGAACGCCCGCAGGATCTCCTCGTGGCTGTCGGTGCGGTAGTGCGCGCGCAGGCGGCGCCAGACGTCCGGCTCGGCGGCGAAATCACGCGGCGGCCGGTCGGTCGTCTCGTGGGCCAACGCGCGCTCGACCCGCTCACGATGCGTCAACGTGGGCCCCGACATGGCCGCCCTCCCGTTCGAAGCGCTCCAGATCGGCCTGCCTCGGCAGGCCGGGGACGACGCCGACGCTCATCACCGAGTACGCCCCCACGCGCGAGGCAAAGCCGATCGCCTCGTCGATCGTCCGCCCGGCGGCCAGCGCGTAGACCAATCCGCCGTTGAACGCGTCGCCGGCGCCGGTGGTATCCACCGAACGGACCTTGGGCGCCGGGAAGTGCGCCTCGCGCGTCGCATCGACCAGCACGCTCCCCTTCTCGCCGAGCGTCACGATCGTCTGCTTGACCCCCTGGTCGCGCAGCCGCCGCGCGGCCTCGAACGCCGTCGGCAGATCGTTGACCGCGACGCCGGTCAGGATTTCGGCTTCCGTCTCATTGGGCGTCAGGATGTCGATCTTCGCCAGATACCGGGGCTCGATCGGCTGGGCCGGGGCCGGGTTCAGGATCACCGTTGCGCCGGCGGCACGGGCTTTCTCGATGGCGTGGTAGACCACCGGCAGCGGCGTTTCGAGCTGCATCAGCAGGTAGCGCGACTGGGTGAAGAGCGCCTCGGCGGCGTCCAGATCGGCCGTGCTGAGCCGGTAATTGGCGCCGGGCGCCACGCCGATCGCGTTCTGCCCCTCCGCATTGACGAAGATGATGCCGGCGCCGGTGTGCGCCTCCGGATCGAACAGGAGGTGCTTGGCATCCAAGCCCTCGTGCTCGAACAGCCGCAGCGCATCGTCGGCGAAAATGTCGCGCCCCAGTTTGGCCAGGAACGTGACGTCGCCGCCGAGCCGGGCGATCGTGATCGCCTGGTTGGAACCCTTGCCGCCCGGGCCCATGTCGAACCGGTCGCCCAGCACCGTTTCGCCGGGCCGCGGGATGCGCGAGCCGAGCACGGTCAGCCCGACGTTGTAACTGCCGATGACGAGGATTTTCTGCATCAGATCTCTCCCTGGGATTGAATGTTACAGACTGCCGCTGTAGGCAAAGACGAAGATCGCCAGCACGAGGACGGCGACGCCGCCCAGCATCAGCCGCCGCGTCGCGGCGGACGTGTTGCGCCACTCGCCCTGCGCAATGCCCCACAGGGCGCCCACCGCGATCGCCAGCGCGATGAACACCGACCAGCCGATCACCGTGCCCCACGCGCCCATCATCCGCGCGCCCATGCCGTAGAGCACGAAGCTGCCGATCCACATTGCCGACATCAGGGCGAGCAGCCCCAGATTGCGCCCCATGCCCGCGCCGCCGTACGCCCCCGCCGTCCCGTTCTTCTTCAGCAAGTAGCCGCAGTAGATCAGGTTGGCCAGGCCGCCGAACGTGAACAGCACGGCCCAGATCACGTTGCCGGCCCATTGCTCGGGCGCGCCATGTGCCAGCGCGACGCTCATCAGGCCGCGGCTCATGTCGAAGCCGATATTGGGCAGACACGAGAAAATCCCGGCGAACACGCAGATCACCAACCCGATCTTCATCGACAGATTGGTCGTCTTGGTGATCTCGCCCGTGCGTGCGCCCTGCTCCCGTTCCTTGCGGATGCCGGCCAGACCGCTGATCGCGATGCCGCCGATCATCGTCGCCAGCCCCAGCAGGATCAGCAGACCCTTGGCCGAGGCGATCTCCTCCGGATGGTTGACCACCATCGGAATGAACGCCCCCAGGCTGAGCACCAGGCCCATGATGAAGGCGTAGCCCAGCGCGAACCCGACGGCGGCCATCCCCAGGCCGAAGCAGACGGCGCCGATCCCCCACAGCAGGCCGGAGAGGGCGGGAACGACCAGATCGCCGAACGTCGCCGCCGCGAAGATCTCGCCCAGCGACGGCACCAGCATCCGCGCGAACAGCCAGTTGAACACCACCATGCCCAGCACGGAGAAGACCAGCCAGGAATTCTCCCACTTCCACCCCCGGGCATACGCCATGGGAACCATGAAGCTCCCCTGGAACACCGCCGCCAGAACCACGATCAACAACCCCAGCAGGACCGATTGAGTCATTGTCGACTCCTTTCCCAAGAGTTCAGCCGTTCGTCGATTCCAAGCAATTCAGGACGCCACGTCCTTGACACAGCGGAAGCCGATCGTCGAGCAGCGATCGACGCCGGGCCACATCATGATGAACTTGGCGTGGTGATCGCACGGCCGCGGGCCGCCGTCCATGTACCAGTCGCTGCCGGTGGCGCTGTAGTAGCTCCCGCCGCGGATGATGCAGAACCGGGTGTGACCGTCGCTGCGTTCGCTCTCGGTCCATTCATACACGTTGCCCGACATCTGATAGCAGCCGTAGGGGCTGCGCGAGGCGGGCAGGTCGCGCACGGGCAGCGTCGCCCCGGTCGTGTTCGCCCGGTCGGCGTCGGGCTCCTCGTTGCCCCATGGCCATTTGCGCCCGTCGGTGCCCTGCGCGGCCAGGTGCCATTCTTCCTCGGTCGGCAGGCGCTTGCCGGCCCATTTCGCATAGGCGCGCGCATCGTCCAGGTCCACATACACGACGGGATGATCGGCCAGTTCCGCGGGCATCTGGCCGTTGGGCCAGTGCTTGAGGAAATTCTTCGTATGCCGCGGCTGGTAACCCGATTCGTCCAGGAACCGCTTGAACTCGGCGTTAGTCACCGCCGCCTCGTCGATCAGGAACGGCGCCACGTCGACGGTGTAGTCGTGCCGGACCTGGCCGTTGTGCGGCGTGCCGTGGGTGAATTTCTCCCACTGGTCGGCCGGCGTGCCGGGGTCGGGATAGCAGCCGCATTCGCGCCGCTGGTGCGTCACCTGCACGCGCACCGGACCGCCGGGAACCGCCACCATCCCCTGGGGCGGCTGATCAAGCCGGCCCGGTTCGGTGTGCTCGAACGGCCGGATCTCCAGCGGCGATTCGATTCCGCCGCGCAGGTCGTCGGCCACGGGGATCTGGTCGGCTTCCAACCGCTGCTTCTCGATGAACGCGTGGAACGCCTCATCCATCTTCGCCTCGGGAACGGCGGCGATGCAGCCCAGCCCCGACAGTCGATCCAGGAAACCATGGATCACGACCTTGTCTCCCTGGCGCTCGGTGCGCGCCGGCCGGCCGTTCCACAGATCGTAATACTGGACGCCCGGCTCATAGGGGACGTCGAACAGCGGCACATACGTCGCCTGATGCCAGAACGAGCGGCCGTACCACGAGTGCGGCGAGACGTCCGGCTCCTTCTTGTACAGCGTGTAGACGGTCGCCCGCTCGCCGGGCCAGCGGTTGATGAAAATGCCGTCGGTCTTGTACAGCGCGTCCGGTCCCTCGCTCGGCACGGGATAGGCCGGATAGAACGGCTCCCACGCGTCGCTGGCGAAGTTCTCCTGATATTCGTGCAGGATGGCGGCCGCGCGGCGCCAGACCCGGCGGTCGCTCGCGTTCCAGCGGTTCCACACGCCGAAAATGTTCTCCCAGATCATCATGCCGCTGCCGTTGAAGAATGCGCGGCGGATCTCGTCGCGATGCGTGTAGTTGTTGCGCGCGATCTGCCAGCGCATGTGCCGCGGGATAAGCCACTTGCGATGCTCCAGGCCGGGCGGGCAATCGCTGTCGCCCAGCCACTGCGCCCACGAGCCGTTGCAGATCGACAGGCTTTCGACCGTCAGGTTGTTCTCCGGGGCGAGCGAGATGCCGGGCCGGACTTCCTCGAGCTTCTGGCGCAGCACCGGCGAATCGCCGCTCATCGTGTCCAGGAAGATGCCGTCGACGCCGATCTCGCCGACCAGCGCCGCCAGCATTTCCTCATCAGTCATCCCCTCGCGGTGGGTCGAGACATCCCACGGGTTATAATTAATGAAAACCATGACGCCGCGGTCATGCGCGTCGTTCACCAGTTCGCGCAGGCCCTCGAGCCCTCCCGGCATGTCGCGGTAAAAATCAAGCTGGTTGCGCTGGTCCAGACCGATGCGGGGATAGGCGTGCCACAGGAGCAGGATGTCGTAGCCGCCGAATTCCCGTTCGCCGTCGGCCAGGAACGTATCGAGCGTGTACTCGCCGGCCTCCGGATCGTAGAAGCTCAGGTCGTACATGAACGTGAAGTGGCAGGTGAAGGCGCCGGTCATCCAGGCGCGGCCGGGGTGGTCGTAGGTCGCCTGATCGAGCGGCGCGAGCCGCTGATCGCCGATCGCCGCCCGCACGGCTTCCATCCGCTCGGCGTCATCGAGTTGATAGTCGATTTCCTTGATTTCGAGCTGTCCCGGCTCCGGATTGTGCGCCGTGTCCATGCCGATCAGCGGCTTCAGATACGTGCCGGCGGGAGCGCCCTCGGGCACGACGACTTCCGTCGTCAGCCGGTGGTATTCGCCGTCCTGCGGGATCTCGAACGTCTCGACGACGTTGCTCCAGCCCTGCCACTTGCCGCTCTCGGCGTCGTTGTAATCAAAACCGAGGCACAGCTCGTTGTTGCCGGCGAGCCAGCGGGCCTCGACCGTGACGCGCAGCCGGTCGCCCGGTTGCAGCGCGTAAGCCTTCCCCAGCTCATCCACCAGCCGCACCCAGCCGCGGTAGCCCTTGCCCTGGAAATTGAGGCTGATCACGTCGCGGAACCGGCCGGTGCCGGGAACGTAGCCCCCCGCGCGGCGCTGTTCGCGATACTCGCGCATCGTCGCGAGCCATGCGTCGCGGTCCTGGCCCGGCTGCGGCGCGCACAGATAGACGTCGGTCAGGACGAACCGCAGAACCCCTTCCATGTCCCTCATCGCCCACCAGGCGCCCTCGCTGGGGGAGAACGTGGCCCGATTCAGTCGGAGCAATTGCTGCTGGTCGGCCGCGGGATCGGCCTGGGCGAATGCCATCGTGAACCTCCATGAAACGAAGATCGACACGATCAGGATCAGAACACGAATCCCGATGCGATTTCCATTCGTAATGGGCCGGCGCATGCTCGCCCTCCGTTTCGCTGTAAATTCCGCCGCGCCAGGCGGCGTTTTCATTAAAAATTCGTCCCTAATAATTCGTCCCTCGTCCTCGGCTCCCGAACCTCCTGCCGCTCACCTCCGCCGCATCTCGGTCACGCAGCGGAAGCCGATCGTCGCACAGCGGTCCAGGCCCGGCCACATCATGATGAACTTCGCATGGTGGTCGCACGGCCGCGGGCCGCCGTCCATGTACCAGTCGCTGCCGGTGGCCTTGTAGTAACTGCCGCCGCGGATGATGCAGAAGCGCGTGTGCCCGTCGTCGCGTTCGCTCTCGGTCCACTCGTAAACGTTGCCCGACATCTGATAGCAGCCATACGGGCTGCGGCCGGCGGGAAGCGAGCGCGCGGGCAGCGTCGCCCCGGTCGTGTTGACGAGCGTGGGATCGGGGTTCTGTTCGTCGAATTCATTGCCCCACGGCCACTTGCGCCCGTCGGTTCCCTGCGCGGCCAGATGCCACTCCGCCTCGGTCGGCAGCCGCTTGCCGGCCCACTGGGCGTAGGCGCGGGCGTCGTTCAGATCGACATACACGACGGGGTGATCGGCCAATTCCGGCGGCATCTCGCCATTCGGCCAATGCTTGAGGAAATTCTCGGGATGCCGCGGCCGGTAGCCGGTCTGGTCGAGAAATTCTTTGAACTGCGCGTTGGTGACCGCCGCTTCGTCAATCCAGAACGGCGCGACCTTCTCCGTGTAGTCATGCTCGATCTGGCCGTTGTGCGGGGTGCCGATCGTAAACCGCTTGTACCGGCTGGCCGGGATGTCCGGATCGGGGTAGCAGCCGCACTCGCGCCGCTGGTGCGTGATGCGCAGATGAACCTCGCCGCCCGGCACCGCCACCATCCCTTCGGGAGGCTGACTGGCGTCGACCGGCCGGATCGGCTCGACGGGCCGCGGCAGCACGACCGACTTGATGCCGCCGCGCGCGTCCTCCGCCACCGACAGCCGGTCCGCTTCGTTCAATTGCTTTTCCAGCAGCGCGCGGAACGCGGCATCGACCGCCTCGCGCCGCACGGCGGCGATGCAGCCCAGACCCGTCAACTTATCAAGCGCGCCGTAGACCGTGACCCGCTCGCCGCCGCGTTCGATGCGGGCCGGGCGCCCGTTCCACAAGTCGAAATACTCCATCTCCGGCTCGTCGGCGACGCTGAACAGGGGGAGTTCCTCCAACCCCGCGGGGAGCGTCAGCCCCGACCGCATCAGATCCAGGTCCGGGTCGTCCTTCCGGTAGAGCGTGAACACCGTGGCGTCGCGGCCCGGCCAGCGATTGATCGAGATCTGGTGCGCGTCGCGCGCGACCTCCGTGGCGGGGTAGAACGGGTCCCACTCGTCGCTGGCGAAGTTGTCCTGGAAGTGATGCAGGATCGCCGCCGCGCGGCGCCACAGTTGCCGGTCGCGCGCCGACCAGCGGTTCCACGCCCCGAAGATGTTCTCCCACACCAGCATCCCGCTGCCGTTGAAGAACGCGCGGCGAATCTCCTCGCGGTGGCTGAGGCTCGTGCGGCGCGTCTGCCAGCGCATGTGGCGCGGCTGGAGCCATTTGCGCACCTCGAGGCCCGGCGGATTTTCGTCGTCGTCCAGCCACTGCGCCCACGACGCGCTGCAGATGGAAAGATTGTCGATCGTCGGGCTGCTCTCGGGGGCGAGCACAATGCCGGGCCGGACGGCCTCGACCCGCCGGCGCAGCTCGGGCGAATCGCCCGTCATCGTGTCCAGAAAAATCCCATCCACATCCAGTTCGGCCACCAGTTCGGCCAGCATCTCCTCGTCGGATTTCCCTTCGCGCTGGGTCGAGACATCCCACGGATTATAATTAATGAAAACCCGGACGCCCCGCTCGTGCAGCCGATCGACAAGCTCGCGCAGCCCGGCCATCCCTCCGGGCATGTCGCGGTAGAAGTCGAGTTGATTGCGCGGATCCAGGCCGATCCGCGGATACGCGTGCCAGAGCAGCAGGATGTCGTAGCCGCCGAATTCCCGCTCGCCGTCGGCCAGGAACGAATCGAGTTCGTACTCGCCCGCCTCGGGGTTATAGAAGCTCAGGTCGTACATGAATGTGAAATGGCAGGTGAAGCCCCCCTTGAGCCAGTCGCGCGCCGGATGGGTGTAGGTTTCCTGATCGATCGGCTGAACCGGCGGGTCGATGATCTGGCCGCGGATCGCGCGCATCCGGTCCGGATCGTCGAGCCGGAAATCAATCTCCCGGATCTCGACATACCCGGGCGTCGTGTCGTGCGCGGCGTCCATGCCGACGATCGGGCGCACGAACCGGCCGGTCAGGTCGGCGGCGGGAACCTCCACCACGGCGCTCAGTTTGTGCCATGCGCCGTCCTGCGGGATGGTCAGCGTGACCAGCACGCCGCTCCACCAGGCCCACGCGCCGTCGGCCTCGTTCACGTAATCGAACGCGACGCACAGGTTGTTGTTGCCCCGGATCCAGCGCGCTTCGACGTCGACCGTCACCTGGTCGCCGGAGGCGAGGGCGTAGGCGCGCGACGCACTGTCGGCGAGGCGGGTCCAGGCGCGGTTGTCGCCGGTGAAGTCCAGCGCGATCACCTCGCGATAGCGCCCCTTGCCGGGCTCCAGTTCACCCCGCCGGCGCAGTTCGCGGTACTCGCGCATCGCGGCGACCCATGCGTCGCGGTCCTGATCGGGGCGGGGACCGGCGGCGTAGACGTCGGAGACGAAGAACTCGATCACGTCCTCCATATCCGCCAGTTTCCACCAGGCGCCCTCCAGCGGCGCGAACGTGGTCCGGTTGAGCACCAGCGGCGGGGCCGCGGCGCCGGGCGTCGCGCCCGCGGACGGATCGGCCTCCGCGGCGGCGAAATCCGCCGCGCCCAGGATCAACAGCGCGCTGATGACCCCGCGCAATGCCGGGCGGGCGATGAACCGTGCGGCGCGAAGACGATGACAGGGGAATCCCATGGGCTATCTTTCCAGTTCGGTTTCAGGCGTGATCGACGCGGCATACCCCACGTAAGTGACAACGGAGCGGGCCGGCACGGTGACGGTCGAGGCAAACGAGACGTCTTCCCGCGGCTCGAGATTAGAATTGCGCGACGTCAGATAGGGCCGCGCCAGCCGCGTGGTAAAACCGACGGGTTCAAATTTCACCGGGCGCGCCAGCGCGCCGGTATTGACCGCGACGATCACAAACCGGTCGCCGCGCGGGTCCTTGAACGCCGAGACATACAGCTCGTCGGCCGGGTTGGGCGTCGCCTCGATCCGCACATACCCCGGGCGAATGAACTTGCTGTAGTTGCCCAGCGCCCAGAACGCCTTGCTAACCAGATACCGCGGCGGCGCCGGGGGTTCGTTCCGCAGCCAGATCAGGCCCTCGTCGGGCCAGTTCGCCAGCACCCACCAGATCCAGGCGTTGAGCCGGGCATGCACGAGTCCCTCGTGGATCGTCCGCGCCCAGTTCAGCGCGCCATCGATCGGGAACACGGGAAAGCGCAGCGAGGCCTCGGTCATCCAGATTTTCTTGCCGTGCTCCACCGCCCCTTCGAACAGCGTCGTCGGGTCGCCGCCGTAAAGGTGACCGGCGACGATGTCCACGCGCTCGATGGCGGCCGGCGTTTCATACGTCGCCCGCATGTGGCGCTCGGTCCGCTCCCAGTTGGCGATCTCCGGCGCCACGACCTGCGCCGTGACGCCGCGCGCCGCGAACGTCGGCGCGAGATAGTCCGCCAGGAACGTCGCGATTTCCCGGTTCGACCAGCCGCACGAGGCCCAGTTCGTCGTGTCGTTGTCGGGCTCGTTGGCGATCGAGATCGCGCCGATCTCAACCTGATTGGCCTCGGCGTATTCCTTCGCGTAACGGGCGAGATACTCCGCGAAATCCTGATAGTGTTCCGGCTTGAGCGACCCGCCGCGCGTCACGCCGCTCGTTTTCATCCAGGCCGGCGGGCTCCACACGGCGCCGAACAGCGTCGTCACGCCCCGCTGCACCGCCTCGTGCATCAGCCACACCTGCTCGGTGTCGGTGTAATTCCACTCCCCCGGGCTCGGCTGCAGGCCGGGCACCGGATCGTCGGGGTCGCCGCACGGAATGGTGTTGCGCAGGATCGTCAGACCGATCCCCTTCTCCGCGCTGAAGGCCAGGTCGAGGATTTCGCTCCGTTGCGGCTCAGGCCAGTGATACAGCGGCGGCGCGTAGGTGATGGCCTGGCTGGTTCCAAACCCATCGATCACCTGCCGCTCCTCGTGCCACTGGATCGTGGCGACGATCTCGGCGG
>MVZB01000076.1 GCA_002068205.1 candidate division BRC1 bacterium ADurb.BinA292 | reverse complement strand
TGTGCACGCCGCCCGCGTCGCACGAGCCGCTGGCGCTGCGGGCGCTGGCGGCCGGGCGCTGGGTCGTCATTGAAAAGCCCCTGACCGGCTATTTCGGCGACGGGTCCGAGTCGTTTTCGGCCGACGGCATGGATCGGCGCGTCGCGCTGAAGGAGGCCTGCGCCAGCATCGAGCGCCTGCTGGCGGCGGAACGACGCAGCCGCGGGCGCATCCTGTACGCCGAGAACTGGGTCTACGCCCCCGCCATCCAGAAGGAGCGGGAAATTCTCGAAAAAACCGGCGGACAGATCCTCTGGATGCTCGGCGGCGAGTCTCACTCCGGCTCGCATTCGCCGACCTACGGCCTCTGGCGCTTCTCGGGCGGCGGCAGCCTGATGGGCAAGGCCTGCCACCCGCTCGCCGGCGCGCTCTACCTGAAACAGGTCGAAGGGCGCGCGCGCGACGGCCGGCCAATCCGCCCGGCGACCGTCTCGTGCCGCACCCACGCCATCACGCGGATGCCCGCGTTCCGCGATGAGGGCCACCTGCGCACCGGTTACCACGACGTCGAGGATTTCGCCCAGGCGCACGTCGTGTTCGACGACGGCACGGTCGCCGACCTCTTCGCCTCCGAGCTCGTCCTGGGGGGCGTTCACAATTTCCTCGAGGTGGCCGCCAACAACCACCGCGCGCGCATCAACATCAACCCCAACGACGCGCTGCTGACCTACAACCCCGTCGAGACAAATTTCAGCGACATCTACGTCGTCGAAAAGATCGGCACGAAGCAGGGGTGGGCGCCGACCTCGCCCGACGAAGCGTGGTTCACCGGCTATCAGCACGAAATGGAAGCGTTCTACCGCGCGGTGGCGCGCGACGAGGCGCCCGAAAGCGGCGGCCCGCTCGGCGCCGATTGCATCGCGACGATCTATGCGGCCTACGTCTCCGCCCAGCACGGCGGCGTGGAAACCCCCGTCCCGCGGCTGTAGCCCGACGAAGCTCTGTCAGATCCGTCCGATCCGACGGATTGCGAGCGCCCGCGCCGGCATGCGCCGCATTGAAAGCCGCCGTTAATCGGTCTACTGTGAAGCGCCGCGTGAGGGAATCAGAACCCCGCGCGGACGAGCGCCGCGCCCGCGCCGCGCCGACTCTGCCCCATGCCGGCCATCGCCGTGTTTGATGCTCCTTTTCTCCAAATCCCGCTTGCGTGGATCGGGCTGGACCGGGCCGTCGATATCTCGCTGCTGACGCTGTTCGGGCTGATCGGCAACCTGCTGTTCAGCGCGCGCGTCCTCGTGCAGTGGATCGCCAGCGAACGGTCGGGCCGCAGCGTCGTCCCCGTCTCGTTCTGGTGGATCAGTCTGGTCGCCACGCTGATCCACATCGTCTATGCCTACGCGCGCGACGACATCCCGATGATCCTCGGCTCGGCGGTCACGCTGATCCCATATGTCCGGAATCTGCGGATCGCCCACGCGCCGGACCACGCGCCGCGATCGGCCGGGCCGCTCATTGTGCTCTCGATCGTGCTGAGCTGCGCCCCCGCGGTCTTCCTCTTCGGCCGCGAGGAATACCTCGGCGGCCTGTTCTGGTTCGGCCTGCTGGGCAACGTGGTCTATCGCGGCCGGTTCTTCGTGCAGTGGGTGCAGAGCGAGACCCAGCGGCGCAGCGTCATGACCCTCTCGTTCTGGTACGTCAGCCTGCTGGGGTCGCTGATGCTGCTGGCTTATGCCCTGCTGCGCGGCGACTTCGTCTTCATCCTCAGCTTCCTGTTCAATGTCGTCCCCTACGGGCGGAACGTCATTCTGATCTACCGCCACCGGCGAATCGAAGCGCTGGACGAGAAGCTGAAGCTGGCGCCGGAACGCGCTCCCGCCAACAGCCCGGAGCGCGGCGGACTGGGCTGAGACGCTGGTTTTCCCTCAGAATGAAATTCCGGCTCCGTCGTGCCGGGACTTCCGAAGGGAGGAATCAGGATTTCACATGGCAGGCCCGGCCGGGCTGGCACAGGCGCGGGCGCGCCTCCACCCCGTCGGGCCCCACCGGCCCCTGCGTATGCAGGCAGTAGTAATTCATCACGTCGCTTTCGTGGAGCCGGCCCGGCCGTTCATCCGGCCGGTAGTACATGCTCTTGCCGCGCAGGCTTTCGCAGCACGGCATCGGGTCGGTCTTGTTCATGCCGGAACCTCCTGGCCGGCGGCCTTGAGCAGCGCGCGCTTGACCGCCACCTTGATCAGCTGCGTCTTGTAGCCATTGTCCGACATCGGTTGGGCGGCCTGGGCCGCCGCCTCGCCGGCGCGCGCCGCCAGTTCCGGCGTAATGTCGGCGCTCCCGAGCACCTCGGCCGCTTCCTCGCTGACCCACGGCACCGGGGCCACCGCGCCCAGGCAGACGTTCCACCGGCGGCCGTCAACCCGGGCAACCGAAGCCATCGCCAGCGGCCAGTCGAACGACTGCTTCTCGCGCAGTTCAATCGTCGCGCTCTGGTCGGGCGCCCTGGGGATCCGCACTTCGGTCAGGATTTCCCCCGGCGCCAGCACATTCTCCCGATCCAGCGCCGAGGAGGGCAGGACGAAGAACTCGCGCGCCGGGATCACGCGCTCCTCCGCGCCGGCGCGACGCACGACGAACAACGCCTCCATCGCCACCAGCGGCGGCGCGCAGTTGGAGGGATGCACGATGTGGCACGGCCCGCCGCCCAGCACCGCGTGATACTGATTCTCACCCTCCACGGCGAAACACGTCGCGCCCCCCTTCTTCAAACAATGGAAGTGGATCGCGCGGAAATACCAGCAGCGCGGCCGCTGGCACAGGTTGCCCCCCAGCGTGGCGCGCTCGCGCACCTGCGGCGTGGCGGCATGGCCGGCCGATTCGGCCAGCGCGGCGTAGCGGCTGTTGAGCAGCTCGCTGCGGCCGATGTCGGCCAGCGTCGTCAGGCAACCGAGCCGCACCCCCTCCCCCTCCGGCTCGATGTAGCGCAATACCTCCACCTCGCCCAGCGACAGCACGACCGCGGGGGTCGCCAGCCGCTCCTTCATCCGGTCGACCAGATCGATGCCGCCGGCCTTGAGCACCGGGCGGTTCTCGGCATACTCGGCCAGCGCGGCGTCGAGCGTATCGGCGATCAGGTAGTTGAACGGTTGCATCAGACGGCGCCTCCGTCGCGTTCGGCCAACGCGCTCAGCACGCGCCATGGCGTGATCGGCATCCGCCGGACCGGCACGCCGATCGCGTTGGCGACGGCGCAGCCGACCGCTCCCGGCGTCGGCACCACCGGCGGCTCGCCCAGGCTGTTCACCCCCGCGTCCGGGCGGCTTTGCCAGATGATCGGAACGATCTCCGGAATGTCGCGCGAGCCGGCGATCTTGTAAAACTCCAGGTTCGGATTGACCATCGCGCCGGTCTGGCGGTTCAGGATCCGATCCTCGAACAAGGCAAAGCTGATCCCCTGGATCACGCCGCCGGTGATCTGGTTTTCCACTGTCTTGCAGTTGACCGCCTGGCCGACGTTCTGCAGCGCCACCACCTTCTTCACGCGGACGATCCCCGTCTCGACGTCCACCTCCACTTCGGCGAACTGAACCGCCTCGCTGCCGGTCGGTTCTTTCCAGAAAATCCCGTTTTCCTTCTCCGTCACGGTCAGCCGGTCCTGGCCGATCAGCTTGCACGCCTCGTTCCACGACATCGTGCGGTCGGCGTGCTTGAAGACGCCGTTTTCGGCGGCTACCTCGTCGGCCGGCACGCCCCATTCGCGCGCCACGCGCTGGCGCAGGTCCTGCCTGGCCTGCTCGGCCGCGCCCAGCGCCTTCGGCGCCACGAACCGGCTCGTCACCGAACCGCCGCTGCCCGGCCCCGGCGGATAGGTGCTGACGCCGACCTTCGCCTCCACGCGCGCGCGGTCGATGCCGAGCTGGTGCGCCACGCAGTCGACCAGCAACGTGCGGAACCCGGTGCCGATATCCTGGCTGCCGCTCAGCACCTCGACATTGCCGTTGGGGTAAACGTGGATCGTGATCGTGGCCTCGCCCGGGCTGTTGCCCCAGTCGGCCACGCCGATGCCGAAGCCGCGTTTGAGCGGCCCCTCCCACGTGCCCGACGGCTTGCGCCGGTGCCAGCCGATCTGCTCGGCGCCCACATCCAGCATCGCGCGGCGGACGTCGCTCGTCTCGTTGAGCCGCCGGAATTCCAGCGGATCCATCCCGGCGGCCTCGGCCAGCTCATCCATCATCATCTCGACGGCGAACATCCCCTGCGGATGACCGGGCGCCCGCATCGCGCGCGGAAACCCGCTGTTCAGGTTCACATCCTGGTGCGTCTTGGCCACGATGCCGAAATTGTAGCGCGACGGGTTGCTCGTGCCGCCGCCGCCGCCGACGGGGCCGACGCTCCCCCACGTGTGGATCCGCCCCCCCAGCAGTTTGCCGTCGGGTCCGATCGCGAGCTTCATGTATTGCAGGCTGCCGGGGCGCAGACCGTTGTCGAGGTGCTCTTCCTCGCGATTCATCAGCACGCGCACCGGCCGGCCGTGCTTCTTCGACAGCTTGGCGGCGAGCTGCCCCTCCGGGCTCAGCCCGAATTTGCTGCCGAAACCGCCGCCGACGTGTTCGCAGTGCATCTCCACCTTGTCGGGGGGCAGGCCCAGCACCTCGGTCAGCTCATTGCGCACCGAGAATGTCGCCTGGGTCGACTGGCGCGCGATGGCGTGATCGCCGCGGTAGTCCACCAGGCTGTTGTGCGGCTCCAGGCAGGAATGGGTCTGGACCTGCGTCTGATAAGTGCGCTCCAGCGTATGGGCGGCCTCGCTGAAGATCCGCTCCAGATCCGCCTGCTTCTCCTGGACGCTCGGGTCCTCGTCGAACGTTTCGAGCGGCTTTTTTTCGCGCTCGATGTCGGTCGCCGGCCGGTCGCGCTCAAACTCCAGCGCCAGCGCGGCCAGCCCCTGCTCGAGCGCCTGGCGCGATTCGGCGCAGATGTGCCCCAGCCGGTCGCCGGGATAGGTCCCCTCCTGCTTCTCCAGCTCGACTTCCACCACGCCCGGCGCCGCGCGCGCCGCCTCCAGCTTGCTGGAGCGCAGGAAAGCCTTGCCATACGGGCAACGGATGTAGCTCGCCCAGAGCAGCCCCTCGGGGTAGTAATCGGTCGTGTAGCGGGCGGCGCCGGTCACCTTGTCGCGCACATCGACGCGCGAACCGTCGTTTTCCAGCGCCAGTCGATTGTCAGGGCGCCACGTCATCAGCCGTTCCCTCCCGCCGCGGCCGTCTGGACCGCTTCGAAAATCCGCGCATACGCCGCGCAGCGGCAGATGTTGCCCGCCAGGCCGTCGCGGATCTGTTGCGGCGTTGCATTAGGGAATTCATCCAGCAGCGCGCGCGACCGGACGACGAACCCGGGGATGCAATAGCCGCACTGGCAGGCGTCGCTGTCGACGAACGCCTGCTGCACCGGATCCAGCCGGCCATCCTGAACCAGCCCCTCCACCGTGCGGACCTCGTGCCCGGCCGCGTCGACCGCAAGCATCAGGCAGCTATTGATCGAGCGCCCGTCGAGCAGGACGGTGCAGCCGCCGCAGGCGCCGCGGTCACAGATCTCCTTCGTCCCGGTCAGGCCGAGCTGCTCGCGCAGGACCTCGAGCAGCGTCTGATCGGGACGCACCGTGACCGGCCGTTCCTGGCCGTTGACATGCAGCGTGATTTCCAGACCTTCGGCGGGGACGCGCCGAATGCCCTCGCGCGTGATTTCATCCGCGCGCGCCAGGCCCGGCGCCTCCAGCACGCGGCTGACGACGGCCGCCGCGCCGACCGCGCCGCCGACGCCCTTGAGAAATCCGCGACGGGAGAAGCCGGTCTCTCCCGGTCGACTCTGCTTCTGCTTCATGGGGACCGCCTCCCGCACTCGGGGATGTTGCGTCGGCTCAGCGGCCGATGGGCAACGCGCCGCCGGTCGGGCGGTGGGAATCAGATCCGGAGGCGCCGACCGGCCGGGGAGATCGTTGGTGGAAACATCATAGTATGCCGGCGGCGCTCCGACAAGCCCGTTGACCGCACGTCGAATCGCCCGCCCGCCCGGAGTTCGTTCACGCCGGCGCGCCGGCCGACTCGGTCAATGCAACCTGGTCGGCGTCGGCGCCCGAATGGATTTCGTCGTAATGCCAGGCCAGCACGTAGATGAAGACGATCAGACTGACCGGCAGCCGCCAGGGAAAGGCAAACATTGCGTCGGCGAGGATCATCAGCAGCGCCCCATACATCGCCGCGCCCTGCAGCGCGCGGTCGGCCTGACGTTGCCGCATGATCGCGAAGTAGCCGAAGTAGATGAAAAAGGCCAGGAACGCCACCAGCGCGCTCAGCCCCAGCGTCCCATTCTCGGCGTAGACCTGCAGATACTCGTTGTGCGTGTGGCCGGGCGTCGTCTCGGAAATCGCCGGGATGATGTCGCGATAGTACGCCCCCAGCTCCGACTTCTGCTGCTCCAGCGCGTAGATCCAGAAGAGCGGATCAAACATCGCGGGGCCCTGGCCGAACCACGGCTTCGCGCGCGCCATGTCAATTGCGGCGCGCCAGTAATACAGCCGGCTTTTGATCTGATAGACCGCCGTGATGCGCTCGCGCAAGTCGAATTCCTCGTTCAGCCGCGGCAGAAAGATGAACAGCATGATCGTGAGTCCGCCGATGAGCAGCATGCCGCTGACCGCGAATCCCCGAATGATGTGGATCCCGACGCGGTACTTGAGGCAGTAACGCAGTGTCACCAGCACCAGGACCAGGAACCCGATCACCAGTCCCAGCCAGACGCCGCGCGTCTGCGCCATCAGGATGCAGGTGAGGATCACAAACACGAGCAACAGCCCGCCGAGGATCCACGCCGGCGTCCGCCGCTCGATCACGTAGCCCAGCGTGACAAAGACGATCGGCCCCAGCACCGAGGCAAGGTAGTTCGGATGGCCAATCGTCGCGATCACGCGGTTCTTCCGCACCTGCTCGCTGAACGGCAGGAACTCGATGCCGTTGTATTGCAGAATCCCGTAGATCGCCAGCAGCCCGCCGACCGCGATCAGGCCGAGACCCAGCCGGTTCAGGATCGCGCGGCGCAGCGGATGCCCGATGATGAGCGCGAAATAGACGACGCCGCTGAACGGCAGCAGCAGGTGCTTCAGCGAGAAGAGGGGCGACTGCGACGCCGTCAACGACAGGCCGATAAACACCCCCAGCAACAATAGCAGGACGATCGGAACCGTCGGCCGCAGCGGCGGCCGCCAGACCCCCACCGCCAGCGCCAGCGCGCTGACAAACAGCGCCAGCATCGTCGCCACCTCGAAAAACGCCGATTGGCCGACGTAGGGGCGCACCAGCGTCGTGATCACGACCAGCGGCGTGACCGCGCCGACGAACGGCAGCCACCAGCCGGTCAGGCGCAGCAGAGGATGCACGGCGGCGGCCCGCTCAGGCATGGCTGGCCGCTCCCTCATGACGCATGCCGGCGACCGGCGGGCTCATGGCAGATCCAGATATGGGAAGGCATACTGACCTCGGATGATCTGGTTGATCGTGGTCATGGTCTCCGCCGGCGTCATGAACAGATTATTCCGGTTCAGCACCATCCACCGCGGGCGGGACAACCCCATCAGGTAGCAGCGGTAGGCCTGCACGCCGAACAACGGATCGACGTAGAAGTTGCCCATGAACAGATGGGAATTCGGGTCGTTCGGGGCCCTGACGGCCCAGTCGCGGGCGGCCAGGCCGTGGCGCCCCAGCAACTCCTCATACCGCTCGCGATAGTGCCGCCGCTGCTCCTCGGTCAGGTCCTTCTGCTCCTTCAGCGCGCGCAGCGGGTGAAGCTGGTTGCTCAGCATCCGCAGATAAGTCGGCGTGAAGCTGGGGTTGGTGGGGTTGATGATGACGCAGTCGGCCATCAGTTGCTCGGCCCGCGTCAGGTCGCCCAGTTTCTCGTACATATCGGCCAGAAAGAACAGCGTGCCCTGCAGGTTTTCGGTCAGCCGCGCGCGATTGAGTTCCTCGACCGCCTCGCGCCGGTCGCCCAGCCGGCTGATCACGCTGGCGTACTGGTTGCGGATCCGGCCATTGCTCGGGTCAAGCTTCAACAGGCCGAGCAGCATGTTGCTGTAGGAGCGCAGAAACGTCCGGTCGTCGACGTTGTCCGTCGGGGCCGCAACCCGCAGGAAACGATACTCGACGCTGACGAGCAGCAGGGTCCAGCCGCCCGCGGCGACGGCCAGCAGCATCAGCACGATCGCCAGCACGAGGTACGGCAGCGGCGTGCGCGGGCGCGCGGCGCCCCCCGCGAGCGGCGCCGGCTCGGGTGCGACTGCGGATGCTGGCGGAGTGGGCGCTTCAGGCATGCTGCTTGGACCGGCGAATCAGGGATGGGCGGCCGTCGTCGCGGTCGTTGGCGCGTCGCCGGCGGCGATCCGCAGGTTCCGGCGAATCCCCGCGAGCATGACCCCGCCGGTGATATGCAGCGCCTTGCCGTCGGTCGCGTAGACGACCATCCGCATCGTATCGGACCACGCCCCGCCTGAAAAGTTGTAATTGAGCGTCCCGGACAATTCCGTCACCTCGCTCGTCCAGGTCTCTACCAGGTTCTCGTTCTCGTCGATCAGGAAGGCCTGGAGCTTGACGGGCAGCGGCGTATCGGGCGGCAGGCCGTAGTTCAGCGCGAATTCGCCCTCCGCCCCGACCGGCTCCACCGTCACCTCGACCAGGTTGCGGTTCAGCGAGAACTCCAGCGAGGGATCGCCCAGCAGCACGTAGGTCGCATTCATCGCCGGCACGCTGTAGTGGCGCTTGCATTCGACGAACAGGTCGCCCAGCCGCGTCTGCGTGCCGCTGCTGAGCAGATCCATGAATTGGCGGATATACATGTAATTGAGGCCGGTCGAGCTGCGGCCGGTGGCGCCGATGACCGCAACCGCCCCGCCCGGCGAGTTGACGAACGTCTCCCCCAGCGTCTGCCGGACGTGCGGGTTGTCGAAATCATTCGTGTAGCACGTCAGCGCGAACACCAGCGACGGTTTGTGCAGATTCTTCAGCGTGGCCACGTTTTCCTGGTCGAACAAGTGCGCCCGGAAGTATTCGGCGCGGGTCGCCGCGCCCACCTCCCAGACGGTGCCTCCCCCGTGCCCGAAGAAGGCGGTGATCAGGCTCCCTTCGTTGAGCGCCTGCGCCAACTGCTGCGTCAGCTTCTCGTGTTCGCCCGGCAGCGTATTGGCCTTGTTCGTCCGGATGCTGTTGACCAGATAATGCGGGCGGGCGAATTCGTCGATCAGCCGCTGGGCGTCGCGGTGCGCCCAACTGTCGGAGGCCGCGATCATGAAGAACCGCGAGCGCCACAGCCCGTCATATTTGTGACTCTCGTAATCCAGCGTCTTGCGGATGGCGTGATTCAGCTGCTCGACGGTCCGGACCGAGAACCGCCCGACGGCGATCTGTGGATCGCCCTTCGGATCGCTGAAATTGGCGAAGTAGTTGTCGTTGGTGTGTTCGCCGCTCTGTAGAAACGAATAGGCCGGCAGATGGGTCTGATACTTGGCGATCGTCGTGGAGTCGCCCACCAGCAGGACGTACTTGAGCGCCGGCTCGGCCTGCGATTCGTAGACGTGCCGGATGTAGTCGCGGATCGCCTTGGGCCCGACCACGCCCCCCAGGCTCTCGTTGAACAGATCGGCCGCGTTGACGAGTTCGGTCTTCAGTCCGCGCGAGCGCTTCCATTCCACGAACGGCTCCAGCGCCTCCAGGAAATCGGGGTGGCTGACGATCAGCAGTTGCGCGTCGGAGGGCTGGTCGAACAGCCCCTTGATCGTCGTGGCCTCCAGCCGGAACGGCGTCAGCGCCTTGTCCGGCGTCAGCATGACCAGCGTTCTGGAGGTCGGTGTGAGATCCAGATTGACGGAATACTGTCCCCGCCGCAGATCCGACGGATAGCCGCGCAGATCGCGGAACGTCCGTTCGGTCAGATCGAAGGCGAAGGCCTGGTCGGTGCTGAAATTATCGACCGCGCACTTGATCGCGTCCGACCCGGCCGGCGGCGTGACCACCTCAAATTCAACCCGGTCCTCGTGCGCGAGCGTGTGCTGCCGGTAATCGATCTGGAACCAGTCGAGCATGACGACGTCGATTTTGAGGACATCGCTCTGCTTGGCGTCGGTTTCCCCCTCCGTCGGGGGCAGCACGCTGACTTTGAGCCGGTTGATCCCCTCGCGCAGCGAGCGCGGCGGCAGGTCCAGTTCGGCCAGATGGGGAAACCGGCTGTTCCAGACGATTTCCTCCGGCGCCAGGTCGTTGAATTGCACCCGCACGTGGTGCGTGATCCGCCGGTCGATCCCCTCCACCTCGGAGAGTCCCAGCAGCATGATCCGCAGGCGCGCCGGTTCGCGCGTCACGGCGCCCGGAACAGCGAATTCGTGCGTGAAATCGGACTCGGTCTTGTCGCTGGCCGGATACGTCAGTTTCTTCCAGAACAGAAAGTCGCTGCGCTGCTCGTCCCATGCACCCGCCTCGAAGAACTCCCAGACGTCGTCGCGCTCGAAATGGATCCGCCCCTCGACGACGCGAACGGGATAATCGCGCGGCAGGCTCTTCGCCGGCGCCCGCGTGGAGGCTTTCCGATAGCGCTGCGGCTCGTGCTCCGACGGGTAGAGGTGGAGCATGAACGACTCGACGACGGGATCATACTCGCCGCGGATGTTGATATACGGCCGCTCGTCGCGCACCGCCCCCTCGGCAAAGAAGTAGATCTCGTCCTGCGGGTCGAACCAGTCGTCCTCCAGCCCGACGGCCAGCAGCGGAACCGACGCGCGTTCCTTGACCAGCGTCATCCGCGCCGCGTCGACGGCGTTCAGGTCAATCCCGCTATCCAGCAGATCCTGGCCGGTGACCCGGTAAACGCCCCGTTCGATGCAGTCAATCCGGACCGCCTGGCGCGGCACTTCGCCCACCGGACCGCGTTTCTTCTGGCAACTCGCCAGCAGGACGCAGCCGAGCAGCAACGTCCAGCCCAACGCCCTTCCCGCCGCGGCGCGGCGCGCCCGGCCCAGCTTGAATAAGTTGTTCCGTCCCATGAATCCGCGATGCAGCCGACCGATTCGCAAGAGATCGCCCCTCGATATGGAACCCCGCGCTGCCCCTTCTCCCCTTAGAGTAACGAGCCCGACGCCATGGCTGGGCTTCAATCCGGATGGTCCGATTCTAACGCATCCTGTCGGGCGGACGTAAGCCGGAATCGCCCCCGGCACGGTGGAAATCCCGCCCCGCCGATTCGGCCGGATCCACCCCCGCGGGCGGCACAGCCGCGCCAGACCTTCGACGTTCCGCACTCGAACCGCCCGCCCGCCTGTGCTACGCTGAACGGCTAACGATGGATCCCGTTCGGAGGAAGCGGCGTGCCCGAACAACGCCCGGAGTCGCTGGGCCGACCCCGTCCTCCCCAACCGCCTGCCACCCAGGTGAAAGGGGATGCGCCGGAGGACCCATCCCAGGCCTCCGGCTACCTGACGCAACCTTCCAGCAATTCCTCCCCCGAGGAACCGACGCTTGTCGAGCGCGACAAGCTGGCTTCAAGCGCCTCCGCCGGCCCCAGTTCAACCGGCGGCCCGACCTCCCCGCCCACCGATCCGCTCAGCAGTCTGCCCCAGGGCCTGCGCGACCGCTACAAAATGCTGCGCGTCCTGGGCAAGGGCGGTTTCGCCAATGTCTACCTCGCTCAGGACCAGGTCCTCGACCAGAAGGTCGCGATCAAGATCCTGAAGCTCGGTCTGGCCTCCGACAGCGACCGCGAGCGTTTTCTGTTCGAGGCGCGCGTCGGCGCCAAGCTGCGTCACCCCAACATCGCCGCCGTCTTCGACATCATCCAGACGCCCGACGGCCTCCAGATGATCATGGAGTATTACCCCGGCGGCACCCTGAGCGATCGCCTCAAAAAGAAGGGCGCGCTCAACTGGCGGGTCTCGCTCGACATCGCGCGTCAGGTGGCTCAGGCGCTCGATTATGCCCATAAACGCCAGTTTGTCCATCGCGATGTCAAGCCCGCCAATATTTTCCTGTCCGACGACGGCCTGGTCCGGCTGGGCGATTTCGGCATCGCCAAGCAGACCGAACACCATGAATACACCCAGACCGGGATGATCATCGGCACGCCGCTCTACATGGCGCCCGAACAGGCCACCGATTCGCGCAACGTCGACCCGCGCACCGATATCTACGCCCTCGGCCTGACGCTCTATCACATGCTGACGGGCGTGCCGCCGCGCGTCCTCGATCTGGATCTCGTCCCGCGTCCGTTCCGCCGGCTGATCAAAGCCGCGACGGCCCCCGACCGCAACGAGCGGCTCGTCTCGGCCAGCCAGTTCATCGCCCTGCTCGACCAGATCGGACAGGAAATGGAGCAGGAAACGCGGGCGCGCGTCGGCCAGACGCCCCCTGGTTCGTTGCCGCGCGTCGGCCCGGCCGGAGCTTCCGACACCGGCGCCACGCCGTCCAGCGCCTCCACGCAGTCCGATATTCTGTCCACGCCCACCAATCCCCCCTCCGTCCCGCCGACGACGGAGAATCGGACGCCGACGCTCGCGCCGGTTTATCTGGAAGACGGCACGTCCGCCAAGACGGCGCTGAAAACCGAGGTCAAGCCCGAAGTGGAGCCGCCGCCGGTCGCGGAGCTCGACCCGTTCGCGGAACTGGGCGGCGTCCAGCCTTCTTCGCCCGCGGCCCCTCTGATGCATCACGCGCAGGCACCCCCCAGGTCGGCCGGCGCGCGGCATCTGTGGATTATTGCGGCGGTGGCGCTGATCGGCGCCGGCGCCGGCGCGATTGGCGTCTGGGGCCTGCTGGGAGGCGGAGCGGCGTCGGAGGTTGCCGACGCGCGGATCGTCGCCGACGAACCGGCGCTGCCGCCGGTCGCGACCGCCCCGCCGGCCCCGGCCGTCCCGTCGGCCGCCATCGACCCTGCGCCGACGCCTTCCCCGACTGAGCCGACCCCTTCGCCGGCCGCCGCGGCGCCCGGCGTCATGCCCGGCGCGTCAACGCCGGCGGCAACGAACGCTCCCACGCCGTCGGCCGCCGTCGCGGCGGTTCAGCCGACGCCCGAGCCCACGCC